>JAHEGL010000240.1 GCA_024645145.1 Planktotalea sp. | reverse complement strand
GTGCCGATTTGCGGGGCAAGTGTATAGGGCAAACTCATTTGTCGAGCCGCATCATCTGCTCAGGGGGTGCGGGTGACAAGCGCTCCCATCCAGTATCAGTGATCACGTAATCATCCTCATGAACCATCAATCCAGCCCTTCCGGAAACAGACACACCTGGCTCCAGCGTAATCACCATCCCCGCCTCCAAAACCGTATGATCTTCAGCGATGAAGGATAATCCCTCTGTCAGCTGCAAGCCCAAGCCATGTCCCAAACGACCCGCACTTTGACCACCTGCGCCACCTGTGCAGACTTTATCCATAGCATGAAAAATATCCGCAGCTGTGTTTCCCGATTTCAAAACGGCCTCGCCAGCGCGCGTGGCGTCCATCAGTCTATCGTAGGCGCGCGCCGCCACATCACTTGGCGCGCCCACACTATAATTGCGATCAAAGTCACTGAAATACCCTTGCCGAATAACACCGGTGTCGAGCATCAGAACTTCACCGGCCTGCAAAGGATCGTCGCTCGCAGGGGAAATCACATCGTCATACCCATCGCTGCCTTTGCCACCAGCAAGATACGGCACCCAGTCAGCCCCCTCTTCCAAGCAAAGCATTTGAAAACTGCGAAACACGCTGCTTAGCGGTGTCCCAGCGCGGGCTTTTTCTGGAACACGCGCAAATGCACGCCCTGCGATTTCGCAGGCCTCGCGAATAGCATGAACTTCATGGGGTGTTTTCACCATCCGCGCGCCGCGCATCACTTGCATGTCGCTGCCGATGTCCACGTCTTTTGAAAGGCGAATCCAATCGCCAAGCGGCATGCGCAAATGGCTCTCTATCCCCTGCGGTGTCCCGATGCGGCGAGTGCCAGCAACTTCGCGTAGCGTGTCACACAAAAGCGAAATGCCATCGTCAGAATAATCAGGTGCAGACCAGGTTCGAATATCCTCCACGATGGTGCATCCCATCAACGCCGCACCAATCGATGGGATCACTGCGATAGGCAGGCCGCTCGCAGGCAGAACCAAGAACCAAGGGCGCGTTGGGCTTTCCCAAAACCGCGTGAGGTAGCCAGTGAGATAACGAATGTCCGCGTCTTGAGTAAGCAACAGCGCGGATAGATCATGCGACGCCATACGCGTTTGCACGGCTTTGATCCGCGTCAGATATTCACTTGGCGCAAACATCACGCGCCCTCGCTCAGGATACACAGCACCTTCGCATCGCTTGGCAAATCACTAAGCAATGCCGCTGCAATCCCAGCAGCACCTGACGTACTTGATGCAAGTCCTTGTTCTGCAAGCTTCGGTAGAACATCCGCTGCTTCTGTTTCAGAGATCAAAACGCACGCGTCCGCGTCCCGCGACAGCCCTTTGAGCGCGATGAGAGACGCTTCTTTGCAATCAAGCCGCCCCATGTCAGAAACCGCGCCAGTGGTCGACACAAACGCACCCGCTTTGATCGATTCGAAGATCGCAGGTGCGAACTCAGGCTCGACCACAGTGATCTTTGGCCCGTTTCCCCAAACATCGCGAAACAGCGCCGCGCAAGCCCCCGCAAGACCGCCAACGCCTGCTTGCAAAAAGATATGCGTTGGTTGCTCCATCTGTTCCGTGCATTCCGCCGCCATGGCGAGATAACCCTCCATCAAACGATGTGGCAGATCGAAGTAGCCATCCCAAGAACTGTCGGACAGCAAGGTCCATTCGTTATCTTTAGCGGCTTTCAACGCGCCAGCCATGCTTGCCTCGTAATCATCGCCCTCGATGACCACGTCTGCACCCTTCTCGCGCAAACGATCTGCAAATTCGCTTGGAACAGTTTTGGCAAGATAGATCACTGCTTTCGCACCAAACACCTTCGCACCCGCAGCGACTGACATGCCGTGATTGCCCGCACTTGCGGTTACATATACGCGCCCTTCAAGCGAACCTTGTCGGGCCGCATGGGCGATAACATAGGCCGCTCCGAGCGCTTTGAAGCTCCCAAGACCCATGCGGTCACGCTCATCTTTTATGTGCAAGCCAAGCGTGCGCACCATCGGTGTTGCGTGATGCACGGGGCATCGTTCAAGCAAGACACGTGGCGCGTTTGAATTGATCGAAGGTGACGGCACTCTTGCCAGTCCAACGTCGATACCCTGCCCGCGATATGGGTTTTCCAAAACTTGCATCGTTCACTCCCAGTATTTGCGTCACCTCAGGACAAAAAACATCACAGGTCAACGCCTCAAATCGATTGCTTGTTGCATTGCCCCTAGGACGCTTTGGCATTAAGACACGCGCAAGTTTACGTTTTGGGGACCAAACTTGATGCAAGAGCCTGCTATCACCACCGATCTCATCGCCTCTCATGGCCTGAAACCAGATGAATACGAGGTGATTTTAGAAATCATCGGACGTGAGCCGAGCTTCACAGAATTGGGCATTTTTTCCGCGATGTGGAATGAGCATTGCTCTTATAAATCGTCCAAGAAATGGCTGCGCACCTTGCCCACGACCGGCCCTCAGGTCATATGCGGCCCCGGCGAAAACGCAGGGATTGTTGATATTGGCGACGGCCAAGCCGTTGTTTTCAAAATGGAAAGCCACAACCATCCCTCCTACATCGAGCCCTATCAAGGTGCGGCGACAGGCGTTGGCGGCATCTTGCGCGACGTCTTTACCATGGGCGCACGCCCGATTGCGGCGATGAACTCGCTCTCATTCGGTGAAACATCGCACCACAAAACGCGCCAGTTGGTAAACGGCGTCGTTGAAGGCGTTGGCGGTTATGGCAATTGTTTCGGCGTCCCGACGGTTGGCGGTGAAGTGCGCTTTGATCCTGCTTACAACGGCAACTGCCTTGTGAATGCTTTTGCCGCCGGTCTCGCAGACGCAGACAAGATTTTCTACTCTGCCGCCTCCGGGGTTGGCATGCCTGTGGTCTATTTAGGCGCAAAGACGGGCCGTGACGGTGTTGGCGGCGCGACAATGGCCTCTGCGGAATTTGACGACACGATTGAAGACAAACGTCCTACAGTTCAGGTTGGCGACCCGTTCACCGAAAAACGGTTGATGGAAGCGACCCTTGAGCTGATGCAAACAGGCGCTGTGATTTCGATCCAAGATATGGGCGCGGCTGGTCTAACCTGCTCCGCTGTTGAGATGGGCGACAAAGGCGGGCTTGGTGTACGCCTTGATCTTGAACGCGTGCCTGTGCGCGAGGTCAATATGACCGCCTATGAGATGATGCTGTCGGAGTCCCAAGAGCGCATGTTGATGGTTCTCAAGCCAGAACTTGAGGCCGAGGCGAAAGCGGTCTTCGACAAATGGGACCTCGATTTCGCAATCGTTGGGGAAACCATCGAAGAAGATCGCTTCTTGATCGTGCACAGCGGCGAGGTCAAAGCAGATCTTCCTTTGAGCAAACTCGCCTCTTCAGCGCCTGAGTATGACCGTCCATGGGTACCGACACCTGCAGCTGAGGAACTCAGCGACGTGCCGCAGATTGACCCGATTGATGGTCTTAAAGCATTGCTGAGCAGCCCGAATTACGCGTCCAAGCGTTGGGTTTACGAGCAATATGATGCACAAGTCATGGGCGATACCATCCGTATTCCCGGCGCAGGTGCAGGCATTGTGCGCGTGCATGGCACACCAAAGGCGCTCGCGTTTACGTCTGATGTGACCCCTCGCTACGTGATGGCGAACCCTGTTGAAGGTGGCAAGCAGGCCGTTGCAGAGGCGTATCGCAACTTGACCGCCGTGGGGGCAAAACCTTTGGCCACTACAGACAACATGAACTTCGGCAACCCTGAAAAGCCGGAAATCATGGGCCAATTTGTGGGCGCGATCCAAGGCATCGGAGAGGCCGTCAAAGCGCTCGATATGCCAATCGTGTCGGGCA
>JAHEGL010000224.1:3312-3883 GCA_024645145.1 Planktotalea sp. | reverse complement strand
CGCGCTTGTTGCGCCTTCTGGCGCGGGAAAGTCGACGCTTTTGCATATTGCTGGTTTGCTCGATACGCCTGATTCAGGCTATGTTAAAATCGCAGGTCAGGATGTGACGGGGTTGAGTGAACGAAAGCGCACGGCCATTCGGCGCGAAGATGTTGGTTTCGTTTACCAATTTCACCATCTGCTTCCTGAATTTACGGCGCTTGAGAATATCGTGCTGCCCCAACTCGCCAACGGTGTTGCGGCTGCAAAGGCTGAAACGCATGCACGCGATTTGCTCACACGTGTTGGCGTTGCGCATCGCGTAGATCATCGTCCAGCGGCGCTTTCTGGTGGCGAACAACAGCGTGTTGCCTTTTGCCGTGCCTTAGCCAACAGCCCACGTTTGTTGCTTGCTGATGAGCCGACAGGAAACCTTGATCCGGGAACCTCAGACCAGGTGTTTGCGACTTTAATGGAATTGGTACGCGGAACCGGCCTTTCTGCCGTCATTGCGACCCATAACCTTGATCTTGCAGCGCGCATGGATCGCCAGCTGCGTCTGGAAGATGGCGCACTTGTCACGCTTTAGGGC
>JAHEGL010000224.1:2094-3302 GCA_024645145.1 Planktotalea sp. | reverse complement strand
GGGCGTGAAACGGTCCAAATTTTGCCAAATTAAGCGCGTATCCAGTCTCAACGCATTGATGCAAAAGGGGGATCTGCCATGTCCGCGATGATGATTATCTTACTGATTTCGTTGACTTTGTTTGGCGCGTTTCTGATTGATCCGGTCGGTGAGAACCCCGAAGAAGAGCCCGAGGTTCCCGAAACAGATCCTGTTGAACCCGGAGTAGATTCGAACAACCCGCTAGATGAAGCTGTCCCAGACGCAACAAGTGACGACACCGATACTGATACCGGTACTGACACGGATACGACAACACCGGAAACTGATACTGTAGACGACAGTTCCGCAGCGCCGGAAGATGCACCCGATGCTGAAGACGACGGCATAGAAGTCGTTGAGGATTCTGATACCGGTAACCAAAGCATTTTTGGGTCACTCCAAGCAGACACGATTGATGGCGAAGCCGGTGATGATACGATTGATGGGCGCTTGGGGGATGATACCCTTGAGGGCGGATTAGGTGCAGATCAAATTTCTGGAAGTGAAGGGGCCGACGTGCTCTTTGGAGGCAATATTGGCGCTTTGGACGACGGTGCGACGGATACGCTTCTAGGCGGGGACGGCGATGTTCGTTTAAACCTTGGCAACGCGGATGTTGCGACGGGCGGAAGCGGAGCGGATACATTCGTGCGCGAAGCGTCTATGAACGATCGTGCTTTGGTCACTGATTTTGACGCGAGTGAAGATGTGGTGGTGGTCGAACACGAAAGCGCTGAGCCGCCGACATTAGACCTTCAGCGGATTGCCTCTGACGGTGTCATACTCGAGTTTTCTGATGGTAGCAGAATTGAACTCGCAGGTTTGACAGAAGCAATCGATACGTCGCTCATTAGTTTTGTGGCGACGCGCACGCCTTAATGCGTTCTTAATGCTAAAGGAAAGCGCTTGACGCGCATCAAAGCTTTGCGCACCGTCCGGCCAAACCAGCCGAAGGATGTGCACGCTTATGCCTGATATTTTTGTAAACGAAATTGAAGAGATCACACGCCAAGCGCTCAGCGCGCATGGGGCGGATGACTGGATCGCCGCAGAAATGGCGCAGGCTGTGGCTTGGGCTGAAACGCGAAGCAATCGAATCTGTGGGCTTTATTACGTTGAAAGCTACTGCCAACAACTGCAAAGCGGCCGCGTCAGTGGCACAGGTGCACCTGTTGTAACGCGCCCTT
>JAHEGL010000224.1:0-2084 GCA_024645145.1 Planktotalea sp. | reverse complement strand
ATGCAGGTAACGGTTTTGCACAACCCGCGTTTGAGCGTGCTTTGCCTGAAGCGATCGTCGCTGCGCAAGAAACAGGTATGGCTTCCGTTGCAATCAGTCGCGCGCACACGTGCACAGCGCTTGGATATTTCACCGAAAAAGCGGCGCGTCAGGGCATGATCTGCATCGGCATGACCAACGCGTCGCCCATCGTTGCGCCCCCCGGTGGCAATACCCGCGTGATCGGCACCAACCCGATGGCCTGCGCGGTGCCCGGCGCGGACGGTGGTATTGCGATGTCATTTGATCAATCCACAACAACCGTCGCCTTGGGCCGTATAACAATGGCCAAAGCCGCCGGTGAGCCTATTCCGCAAGGCTGGGCGGTTGATGTGGATGGCAACCCTACCACCAACCCTGATGAGGCCTTGAAAGGCTCGCTCACCTCCCTTGGCGGGCTTGAGCAAGGCTACAAAGGCTGGGGGTTTGGCTTGATGGTTGAACTGCTCACTGCGGGCATGACAGGCGGCGTAGCGAGCCGGGATGTAAAACCGTTGAAAGCACCGCGGGGTGATCCGCATGGGCTAGGCCAATTCTTTATGCTGATTGATCCCGCAGCAAGCCCTGCATTCTTTGACCGTCTCGCCCAAGTGAGCGAAGCAACCGCCGAAAATGCGGATGCGCGGATGCCGGGGCAGAACAAACAACTCAAAGATCCTGTCGAGGTGCCAGCGGCGCTTTGGGATCAAATGATCGCACTCTCAAACGGACCCGCTCACGCAGACGTGTGATGAAAGTGAGGACGATCTGTATCAGGTAGGGACATATGAAAAAACTATTCTCATTAGCGCTGGTCGCTTCGCTCCTCTCTGCTCCTGCCGTTATGGCCAAGCAGGTGTCTTTTGATAAGTCTCTGAAAAAATAGAAATTCTCGCTCTTTTCTAAGAAAAAATACAGCTTCAGGGGAAGCCCCCTTGGCGTGGCCTCTGATGGGGCGGTCTATATGGCGTATCGCGCGGTGCCAGAAAGCCTTTGGGGGGCAAGCAAAGCCAGCTGGAAATGGAGCGTGGATCAATCCGTGCCAGCGACCGACCTGCGCAAAAAGGGCGGTGATGACCGTAATCTTGCGATGTATGTGGTGTTCCTGCCAGATGCTGAGGCGCAAAACCTCAAAGGGGCAGGGATCCGCAAGCTCCTGAGCTCTAACGACGCGCGCGTTCTGGTCTATGTTTGGGGCGGCAATCATGGGCGGGGCCAAGTCTTGGCAAGCCCATATCTTGGCAATCGCGGCAAGACGGTTGTGCTGCGTAATGTGGGCACTGGCGCTCATTCAGAAAACGTCAATCTGGCAAGCGATTACAAGCGCGCATTCGGTGGCACCAAAGGCGCTGTTGTGGGCATCGCGATCTCTGCGGATAGTGATGATACAAAATCCAAAGTGCGCGGCGCCATTTCTGGGCTGGCGCTGAACTAAGCCTGCTGGGTGAGATAAACACCCGCAGCCATTAAGAATATTCCACCCGCTCTTGTGATCGAGAGCGGGTTTATTTGTGCGCCGAACAGGCCGAAATGGTCAATCATCGCAGCGCTTGTGAGTTGGCCGAGCAGCACAAAGAACACCGCATTTCCGACTCCGAATTTGGGGGCAATGAAGGTGATTGAGAGCACATAAAACGCAATCAAAACCCCCGCGAGGAAGAGGTGCTTTGGCGCGGTTAGGATGCTCGCACTTGGTTTGAACATCCCCGTCGCATAGACCGCCGCCGCGCTTAGAAAAGCAATGGAAAACAAGATCACAGAAGCCAACACAGGCGAGCCGATCCGCCCCCCAAGCGCTGCATTTAAAGCCGCGAGGATCAGCATGCCGATGCCCGCAAAGAGCATCGTGATCGCATAGGTGGATGTGGGCATGGCGCGTTATCCTGCGAGGTGGAACGTGGCTGTGGCCGTCGCGACGGGTTTGCCAGAGGGTTGTGCAAACATGGTGGCTTTGGTGAACAAAAGCGCTTTGCCCGCGCGCACGACCTCGGCTTCGCAGCGGATATGCGTGCCCACTCCGGGGCGCAGGAATTGCGTGTCAAGGTTGGTTGTGGCGACGGGTTTCG
>JAHEGL010000222.1 GCA_024645145.1 Planktotalea sp. | reverse complement strand
GGAACAAAAAGGCCTCTGATGGTTGTTGTGTATAGCTGATGTAGCAGACGGTGACACCAACGGCGGCGACGATACCAGAGCCGATGATGTGCTGAAGACGGGGCAGCGTTATGGTGCTCATGCCATGATCTCCTCTTTGGACGTGTAGCGCCGTGATCTGAGTTCCATGTACGCGCTATAAAAGATCGACAGGACGACGATTGCGATTAGGAAGATGTTCAAGGTACCGCCGAAAAAGTAAGGAGCTAGGCCGTTAGTTGCTGAAGCGATCATGCTGCCTTGGATGAAATTGCTTTCTGCGATGGGGCCAAGGATCAGTCCCAGCACCAAGGGGGCGGCAGAAAATCCGAAGCGCTCAAGAAAATACATCATGACCCCGAGGGACGCCATGACGTAGACATCACCCATGCTCGATTGCACCGAGTAGCTGCCAAAGACCGCAAGGCCAAGAACGATTGCAGCCATCATCGATTGCGGGACTTGAGCGACGCGCGCGGCCATGCCAGCAACATAAAGTCCGAAGATACACATCAGGATTTGCCCAATTAGCATCGAATTAATAAATGTCCACGCGACATCAGGGTGATTATCGAACAGGTCAGTGCCTGGAAAAATGCCATGGATGAGCAAGCCGCCAAGAAGCACAGCGGCCGTAGGTGAGCCGGGGATAGACAGCGTGAGCAAAGGAACCAGCGAGGGGCCTACCATTGCGTTGTTCGCGGATTCAGCTGCGATCAGGCCTTCGGGATGGCCAGTGCCAAACTTGTCGCGATCAGGGCTGAACTTTTTGGATTGATCATAGGCGACCAACCCTGCAATTTGCCCACCCACACCGGGAATAAGACCAATGATGGAACCCGTCATTGCACCGATCCCCAATGCACGCTTGTTGCGTATCATTTCGGTTATCGCGCCCTTGATTGGGTGTTTTTGCACTTGGATCGCTTCTGCTCCGTCGTTCTTGCGCCCTTTTGCAAACATGGTGATGACTTGGGGGATCGCAAACAGACCGATCAGGGCTGCGATGATGTTAATGCCGCCGCCGAGTGAGGAATGAAAAATAAAGCGCTGCGCGCCCATGATGTCGTCAAAACCAATGGTCGCTAACCACAAGCCGATACAACCTGACAGCAGACCTTTGACAACAGAATTTGAATCAAGCGAGCCTATGACCGTGACACCAAGTATCGCGAGCCAGAACAGGTGGCTGGGCCCAAACGCAAGTGCCCATTGCGCGAGAACAGGCGTTAAAAAGATCAAGAGCAGCACGCCAAAAATACCGCCTACCGCCGAGGACAAGAAGGAGAGCTGCAACGCTTTTGCGCCCTCACCGTTCAATGCCATTTGGTGCCCATCAAGGGTTGTCGCAATGTTTGCGGGCGCGCCGGGTATTTTGAGCAAAATGGCCGACACAGCGCCGCCTGCCACAGTCGACGTATAGGCTGCACCCAGCAAGATCAACCCTTGGGCCGCTTCTAGCTGGAAGGTGAACGGAATGAGTAGTGCGACGGCCATTGTCGGTGACAAGCCGGGTGTCGCGCCCAAGATCAGGCCACCGATTGTGCCTAGTAGAAGCAGGCCAAAGTTGATCGGTGTGAAAACGTCACCAAAGTAATAGATGAACTCCATAGCCCAAACATCCCAGACAAGACCGTTGTTGACCTTAGAGGTTAGGTGATGAAAATAGTATTGCAAATGTTTTCATAAAATAGCGAATTTACGCATCTAAATGTCTGATATAAATAAAAATAAAGTAGATATATTTGCTGTCGCAAAGCGCGCAGGCGTTTCTATTTCAACTGTTTCGCGCAGTTTTAATCACCCCGATCTTGTTAATCCAGCGACTCGCAAAAAGATCGACACGGCTATTCGCAAGCTTGGTTACATCCGTAATCGCGCGGCTCAAACGATGCATGGAATTCGCAGTGGAACGATAGGTTTGGTAGTGCCCACAATTGATCACGCGATCTTTGCTGAGGTGATCCAAGCGTTCTCTGACAGTGTTGATGAGCATGGATTTACAATACTTGTTGCGTCTCATGGCTACGATTTGCAGCGTGAGTATGCGGTTCTACGAAAATTTCTTGAACACAGGGTCGATGGTCTTGCGCTTATTGGTCAGGACCATTCGGAAGAAGCCTACAATTTGATCGAGCGTCAGGACATTCCTGCAATCTCTATATGGAACTACAACGAAAATTCGCGCCTGTCTTGTGTCGGTGCTGACAACGCGTTGGCAGGTCGGTTGGCAGCGCAGCATCTGGTCGATTTAGGACATCGTGAAATTGGCATTATTTTCCCGCGAGCTATCGACAACGATCGCGCCCGTGATCGACGCGAAGGCGCTCAATCAGCGTTGTCGGTTGCGGGTATTTTGGTCCCGTCGCGCTGGGATATTGAAAGCCCGTATAGTATTGCAGAGGCCAAGGATGCCGCGCTTCGAATTCTCAAGAGCGCGCATCGCCCTACTGCCATTTTGTGTGGTAACGATGTTCTTGCGGTGGGTGTTTTATATGCAGCAAGGCGCTGCAACTTAAGAATTCCCGACGATATTTCTATCGTTGGGATTGGAGATTTTAAGGGCTCAAGAGAAATGGAACCAGGTCTTACAACAGTACATTTACCTGCTCGCAACATTGGACAGCTAGCTGGCAAACATCTTAGCCAGTCAATTATCGGAAACCTATCGGCACCAACGCGCATCACCTGCGATACCGAACTGGTTATACGAGGTACGTGCAAACAAAACTACGCGGAGGCTTATTAGGCATTTTCATTGTCACGACGTCTTCTTCTCCTATCAAGCTTTTGATGCGTGAACTTAGGCCGGTAGCGTCGAAATGAAGCTCCGTGTCAAACCCCGCATTGCGGCCATTTGCACCCGCTGCAGCATTTGACACAAAGGGCTCACTCCAGTCATTCGCTGCATGATCATCTAACGTCAGCTATGCGGACAAAGCCGCCATTTCGCTGCGCAATTTCCAACGGCTGCTATTGCTTGTCGAGCGCTTCTTTCAGCTTTTCCAGCTCGCCATCCCGCATCGAGATGGACTGCGCAGGATATGGAAAGGCCTTGTCGTGAACTTCGGATTTGAATTCCGCCAGCGCGGCCACGCGTTCCGCAAACATCTCACGGTGCATCTTACCCAGATCGCGAAACGCATGCGCATGCCGCGGCGCGTTTTCATCTTCGCCGCAGATATCGGCCATGAACAAGAAAATCACGTCACCAGCGTTGCCCGATCCCAACGAAATCGTGACGATCGAAGTCCTCTCATTCAGCAAGTTCAGCGTTTCCTCGGCAACGCATTCCATCTCACAAGCAAAAGCACCGGCGTCTTCATAGCTCTTGACCGTGTGATAAAGCTCCATCGCTTCTTCATGGGTGCGACCAAAGGCTTTCAAGCCGCCACGCCAATGGCTGAACTTGGGTACGAGACCCATATGGACCTGAACCGGAATACCTTCGCGTGCCAGTATTTCCACCACAGGCAATGAGCGATTGGTAAAATACATGTCCGCCCCCATCCCCTTGCCGTCCCGACAAAGTGGGTCGGGGCCAGTTCGCGCGCTAGATCAATATCACGGTCCCAGACCGTCAGCGTATCGATGCCCGCATCGACACAGGCGCGAATTTCAATTTCATTTGCAGGGTTGCACATGGTCAGGCGCTGGCCGCTGCCCTTGAGGTCCTGCAGATCTTTGACGGTAAAGTTGCGTTTCCCGGGTTTCTGGCCAAATGTGTAGATGCTTTTCATGACGTTGACCTCTATTGCGTCGACCAGATCTTGCGACGGCGTTCCTTGACCAGTTCGTTGCCCTCAGCCATGCCGTCATGGAACGTGCCCAGCCATGTATCCTAGGGCGTTTCATAGGTGCCATAG
>JAHEGL010000215.1 GCA_024645145.1 Planktotalea sp. | reverse complement strand
TGCGCTTGAAATGATCGGCGCGCCCTATGATCTGGAGTTGGTTAATCGTCGCCAATCACAACAGCAGTCTCCAAAATATCTCGCGCTCAATTTTTTGGGTATGATTCCGGCGCTGCAAACCCATCCTGCGGTTAAAACCGTGCAGCAGGATGAAGGGCTTGGACCGACACCTTTTACAGACCCCCCTTATGCAAATCCAATGATAGGCAGTGCTACATAATGTTTCTTTCCGTCTTCGATATGTTCAAAGTGGGGATCGGCCCGTCCTCTTCACATACAATGGGGCCCATGGTTGCAGCCGCTCGCTTCCTTGATGCTTTGCGCGCCTCACCGTTTGAGTTTCACGGATTGCGCGCATCTTTGCACGGCTCTCTGGCCTTCACGGGTGTCGGCCATGCCACAGATCGCGCCACGGTGTTGGGGCTCGCAGGATTTATGCCCGAAACCTACGACGCCGCAAAAGCCGATGAAGCAATGGCGCAAATTGTGAAAACTAAAACAGTGGCCCCTGAGGGGCTTGGCACTCTGGTCTTTGATCCGTCAAATGATCTGAAATTCGACTTTGGGCCTAATTTGCCCGGTCATGCGAACGGCATGATCCTGATGGCCACGGACGCGCAGGGCGACATTACTTTTCAGGAAACCTATTACTCTATCGGTGGTGGTTTTGTGATGACGGCCAACGAATTGGCCGAAGGCAAAGACACCGATGAGGGTGCTCCAGTCCCCTACCCGTTCAAATCGGCAGCAGAAATGCTGGAAATGGCAAACATAGCGGGCAAAAGCATTGCACAAATGAAACGTGCCAATGAAATTTCACGTGGAGGAACAGAAAACCTGCGCGCGGGCACGGCGCGCATCTGGCAAGTGATGAATGACTGCATTGATCGCGGCATGACACACGAAGGTATTCTACCCGGTGGATTAAACGTGCGCCGTCGCGCGAAAGGCATTCATGACGCCCTTATGGCAGAACGCGGGATGAACCTGACCGCGCCGCATACGATCAACGACTGGATGAGCCTTTATGCGATGGCCGTCAATGAAGAGAACGCAGCAGGTGGCCAAGTTGTGACTGCCCCGACAAACGGAGCCGCAGGCGTCGTCCCTGCCACCATTCGCTACTACCTTGATCATGTGCCCGGCGCATCTGAAAGCAAAGTTGAAGAATTTTTGCTGACGGCGGCTGCAATTGGCGGCTTGGTAAAGTTCAATGCTTCGATCTCTGGTGCGGAAGCCGGATGCCAAGCGGAAGTCGGCAGCGCCGCTGCGATGGCCGCCGCGGGCCTCTGCGCAGTCTTGGGCGGAACTGTCGAACAAGTGGAAAACGCTGCCGAAATCGCGTTAGAGCATCACTTGGGAATGACATGCGATCCGGTCAAAGGATTGGTGCAAGTGCCTTGCATCGAGCGCAATGGACTTGGCGCAATCAAAGCGGTGAGCGCGGCATCCTTGGCGCTGCGTGGTGATGGACAACATTTGGTGCCACTTGATGCATGCATCGAAACCATGCGCCAAACGGGTGTCGATATGAGCGAAAAGTACAAAGAAACCTCGCTCGGGGGCTTGGCCGTCAATATTCCAAACTGTTGAGCAAGAGTTTCACTAAAATTTACGGCGACAATTGCTATCCCTTGATACGCGGCCTAGCGTTAGCACATGACAGTTGATCGTCCCCTTCTTGGCATCTTGTTGATGCTTGGTTTTTGCGTAATGGCCCCTTTGGGCGATGCGCTGGCAAAGATCATTGGTCAGACTGTTCCGCTTGGCATCTTGTTGCTGGCGCGCTTTGCCATGCAGGCACTGCTGCTTTTTCCGCTTATTGCGCTAACCAATCGCGCATTTCGATTTGAAGGGCGTATTTTGCGGCTCGCTTGGCTGCGCACGATCCTGCATATCATCGGGATCGCCGCTATGTTTACGGCGTTGCGCTACCTCCCGTTGGCGGACGCGGTCGCGATTGCGTTTGTAATGCCTTTCTTGATGCTCATCCTTGGCCACTACGTGCTTGGCGAGGAAATCGGTGCCCGACGTATCATTGCGTGTGCTGTTGGCTTTGTTGGCACCTTGCTGGTGATTCAGCCTGCCTTTGAGAACGTGGGGTGGCCTGCGCTGCTCCCATTAATCGTTGCCGTGGTCTTTTCATTGTTTATGCTCGTAACCCGGCAGATCGCCAAAGAAACCGATCCTATTAGTTTGCAAGGGGTGAATGGCATCATGGCAGTCGTGCTCCTTTTGCCAATTTTACTGATCTTTAGCCAAACAGACATTGCAATCTTTGAACTCAAAGCGCCCCAACCAGGTGAAGTCGCAATGCTCATAACGATCGGTGTGATCGGCACATTGGCTCACCTCCTCATGACATGGTCACTGCGGTTTGCGCCCTCTGCAACCCTCGCGCCGATGCAATATCTGGAAATACCCTTTGCGACCTTTATTGGCTGGCTGGTATTTGCAGAACTGCCCAACGCGCTCGCGTCTTTAGGAATCGCGATCACAATTTCCGCAGGGCTTTACATTGTCATCCGCGAGCGGGCCACGAGCCGGGTTGCGCCACAAGTGCCTCAACAACCGTTTCAAAACACTCCGCTGGTAAAATGCACAACAACGCTGGCGCGTTGGTTTTCAATGATATCGCGCCATCCGCCACGTTTGATGTACCAATCTTTTCACCCGGAGCGAAATCAAGACTGTCGAATGACCACTTCAGTCCAGACGCTTGGGCATTTACTGGCCCGAGCGGAAACAGTGACACGGGCGTTCCCGCGCTTAAATTCAAATCAAGCTGGGACGGAGATAAAAACACCACCTCCTGAGGACCAAGCAACACGCAACGCTGATCCGCAAACTGCATCAGCCCGTGGAACGCCGCCAGTTGATGATCCAAACGGCCACCCAGAAATCCAAGCCCAATTATCAAAGGGCTTTCAATGCGCAACAGGCATTTCTCGAAATCGGTGCTGTCTTGTTCTTCGATCTGATGAATAACAGTTTTTGGTAAAATCGCCTTCAAATTGCCAGAAAGCGAATCCATATCTCCGATGACGGCGTCGGGCACCTTGCCTGCGAGCAGTATATGCGCAGCGCCACCATCTGCTGCGACCAGCGTCGGAGCTTCAACAATTGCGCGTTCCAACTGCTGTCTGTCGACAGCCGCGCCGCCCACAAGAGTGATAGGTTCCAATTTGAAGACAATTTTAGAAATCACGTCAGATTATCACCTCAGAGCGAAACAGATCACATTTGGAACACGAAATGATACGCTTAGAAACACAGATTCGGGCCGCTTTGGTCGCCACCGCGTAGTTATTAGTCACCCTGACATGAAGTAAAGCGAGTAGATCATGGTAAATTTGAGCAAAGTTCTCACGGTTTCCTACGGCACATTCTCCTGCACCTTTGAGGGGTTTGACGATTCGTTCGATACGATGAAAGCCATCGCCGAGTATTTTAGAGACCTTGCCGCGGATGATAGATATTTCGGCGCAGACCCTCCCACCCCTGATGCAGATATGCTCGCCCGGATTGCGGAACGCGAAGTTTCACGCCGCGTAGAAGCGCACAGAGACGGTGACAAATTCGTCCTGCGCACGACCGCCCCACTCGCTCAGTTAGACACACCAAACGACGCTGACGCAGTCATTTCGTCTGAGGACGCAGAGGCACAGGCAAAAGTCGTCGCTGAATTGGAGCGAGTCCGCCTTGCCAAGATCGCTGAGCAAGAGGCGCGCGCGCAGGAAGAGCAGCTCCCGAAGGAAGCCGAAGAGCGTACACAAGCCCGCGCAGCACGCCGTGCGCGTATTGCTGAAGCAAAGGCCAAAGCAGACGCTGAGCCTATAGAGGACGCCAAGGCTCAGAAAAAGGCCGAAGAAGAGAAGAAAGCCG
>JAHEGL010000212.1 GCA_024645145.1 Planktotalea sp. | reverse complement strand
CGATCATCTTGTCAGGGGGTGAAACGACAGTGACCCTACGCGCTAAGGGCCGTGGCGGACGCAATACGGAGTTTTTGCTGTCATTCGCGAATGCGATTGAAGGATCGCAAGGAATTACAGAACTTGCCGCCGATACCGATGGTATCGATGGATCAGAAGATAACGCTGGTGCATTTGCTGATGGCCAAAGTACGGCGCGGATGCGAGCAGGTGGCGTTGATCCCAAGGCTGCCCTATCTGGTAATGACGCTTGGGGTGCTTTTGAGGCTGCTGGCGATCTATTTGTTCCCGGTCCAACAGGCACCAACGTGAATGATTTTCGCGCGATCCTGATAGAAGACGTCTAAAGAATCCTGCATGTGTTGTTGGTGAACGCTGCGGCTGTCAATTCACCCGTGAAATAGCATCCTGTATCAAGTGACACACGGCTATGTTCTCAAACTGGTCTGTCGACAACCGTGTGCCCGTGAACAACCCAATTTCCATCATTGCGCGGCGTTTTCATAAAACTATCACAGTCCAAGACCCTGCACGCCAAACAAACTCAGGCTTTAAGGAAAGCGCTATTCTTATGTTGTTCCCCGCTCGAGGGGCACCGGCGCGTTTAAACCGCCGTTGGTCTGATGAAGGCCGTTTGAACCATGGGGTACTTTTTCGATCAAACTGCGCAGCTCATCTAGCTCAATGAAGTTGTCCGCCTGCCGTCTCAGATCGTCAGAGAGCATTGGCGGCTGGACACGAATGGATGAGACGACTGATACGCGGGTACCACGTTGCTGAACGGCCTCGATAAGGGGTTTGAAATCTTTGTCGCCTGTGACAATGACGATGTGATCCACGTAAGGGACCATATCAAGGACAGCGATTGTCATCTCGACAGCTGTGTTGCCCTTTACTTTTCTAAAGCCCGAGGGGTCGACGTATTCTTTAACCGTCTTGGTGACAGTGTTGTAACCATTATAGGTGAGCCAATCGACAAGCGGCTTTACGGAAGAGAACTCGTCGTTGTCTACGAGCGTCGTGAAATACGACAGCTTATTGAGTTTACCACGTCGGGCGAACTCCTTGCGGAACAGCTTGAAGTCGATCTCAAAGCCCAGACCCTTGGAGCAGGCGAAAAGGCTTTTGCCGTCGATAAAAACAGCAATGCGCTCGTCTTTGTAAAACATTGAAAATCCAATCTTATTAGAAGAGATATCTGAGCACTCAAAACGCGCCTAGAAGGTAGAAACAGTCTCAGGCACAAGGCCTTTGCACTATACGAAAAGTGTTACTTTTTATGCATCACGAGCCGCGATCAAAACAAAGAAATAATTGCACTAATAACATCCCAATAGCACCAAAGCCCAAGAGGCACAAGCGACAAGATAAGCATTTTTGCAATGCAAAAATTAAGTATTGATAAAAGCAACGGTTTTTCTAAGCGTGACATGTAAACTGGTCTTGGACGACTATGCACATTTGAGATCTAGTCAGCCCGACGACACCAACCAGTTTAGTGCAAGATCCATTGGCACCAGTCTCACCAAACTCTTGGTCTTTGCTAGGCTACAAAGTGACTTGTTCAAAACTCGCGGCCTAACTGCAAAATGCACTTGATTGCGATAAATAAGCGCGGGCTACGGCCTTCGCTTATTGCTTCAGCCGCTACCCCTCAGTTTCATAATACAAAAAACATGTTTCAATGAGCAAACATTGCTGCTTTGATGAGAAACGCACAATGCTGTCAGCACGATGGCAGATCAATGAAAGGCGCAATCGCATGCAGAGTTCCATTGTCCAGAAACTTCTTACGGTTTTGACAGTGATCAGCGAAGCTCAAAAACCGCTGACGTTCTCCGATGTTGTCGAGCGGACGGGATTAAACAAGAGCACGATCCATAGGCTTTTGGTGATTGGACTCGAAGAGCGAATGTTGCGGTTTGAAGCTCAAAATAAAGTGTATCTGCTTGGGCCGCGCGTGTTTGACTTGGCGCGCAACGCGTATAGTGGCTACGACATTCAAGAAGTCGCTTTGGACGAAATGATCCGTTTACACACCCTGTTTGACGCCAATATCACGATCGGTGTGCCAAGCGGTGGCGAAGTCAGTTACTTGCGTGTCTTGGATTCATCGCGCTCAAGCGGGGGCATGCAACGCCCGGGCATGCGGGAACCGGTTCACTGTTCTGCTTCCGGCAAGGCATTGTTAGCTTTCTTGCCGTCGAAAATTCTGGATGCGAGGCTACGGGATTATGAGTTTACCAAGTTCACAGATCAAACAGTGACGAACATTGAGGAGTTCAAAGCCGAGCTGAGCTTCGTGAGAGCCAACGGGTACGGGCGCAATGATCGCGAGGAATATGATCACTTCCTTGGCATATCAGCTCCGATCTTTGATTATTTAGGCGAAGCGATTGCTGTGCTTAATATTTGGTCATCGCATCCCAGACATTCGATCACCGATTTGATGGTTTGGAGCGATGAGTTGAAAGCCTCAACGCGTCAAGTAACTGAGATCATTGGCGGGGTTGTGCCCGACATTCCCTATAATCCAACCGTTTAAGCGGATTTTCTTTCTGTTTTGCGGGCTGAAGCTACTCTGATGAGAGTGCTAAGCGCAACATTTTGGACTGATAGGCAGTCCTGATCTGGTATGATTTCCTGATGGGAAGAGATTGTAAGTTTGCTCAGGGTGAGTCTAAGCTGGTCTGACTCTGCATGGAAATTCAACCGTTCATTTTTGTTATGACGACACCGCAAAACATAAGAAAAATATTGACGGATCGAATGATTTATTCTTAGTCTCGCGTTGTGAAAATTCCATTTTACAATGCAAAACAAACAAATGACGTCATCTGTACGTCAGGTTACTAACCGGGAGAAGAAAATGAAAAAGTCAATTCTAGGCGCAGTCCTTGGCGCGACAGCAATGCTGTCGGGCACGACTGCAATGGCAGATGGCCACGGTGAGATCACTGTTGGCTATTTCCTTGAGTGGCCAATGCCATTCCAATTCGCAAAAGCTGAAGGCATGTACGACGAAGCACTCGGTACGAAAGTGAACTGGGTTTCCTTCGACACAGGCACAGCAATGTCTGCGGCGATGGCGTCTGGCGACGTTCAACTGTCCGTATCTCAGGGCATTCCGCCCTTCGTTGTAGCGACGTCTGCGGGTCAAGACCTTCAGGTTGTTGACGTTGCGGTTTCATACGCAGACAACGACAACTGCGTTGTTGCTGCAGCACTTGAGATCGACAAAGATTCTGCGTCAGAGCTTGCAGGGAAAAAAGTTGCGGTTCCACTCGGTACAGCGGCGCACTACGGCTTCCTCAAGCAGATGGACCACTTCGGTGTTGACGTAGGCTCTTTGACAGTTGTGGACATGGCACCAGCGGAAGGCCAAGCGGCTTTGGCGCAGGGCTCTGTTGACATGGCTTGCGGTTGGGGCGGTGCTCTCAAGCGTATGAAAGAAAGCGGCAACATCCTTCTGACAGGCGCAGAGAAAATGGAACTCGGCATCCTCGTGTTTGACGCGACAACAGGCCCGACATCCTACATCGCAGAGAACGGCGATATGGTTGCGAAGTTCCTCAAAGTGACTGCAGACGCAAACGCAATGTGGGCTGACGAAGCCAATCAAGCAAAAATGCTTCCTGTGATCGCAAAAGACGCGGGTATGTCCGAAGCAGATGCGGCATCCAGCCTTTCCACGTTCGAATTCCCGGACATAGCAGGCCAGTTGTCAGACGCTTGGCTCGGTGGGACAGCGCAAGAGTTCATGAAAGGCGTTGCAGACGTCTTCGTGGCAGCCGGCTCCATCGACGCGGCGAAAGCATCTTATGCTGACAACGTAAACACAGGCCCACTTGAAGCAATCAAGTAAGCCTTTTTAAAGAGAGAGGCGGG
>JAHEGL010000191.1 GCA_024645145.1 Planktotalea sp. | reverse complement strand
GAGAATTGAAACAACCAACCCCGATCAGCAGGTGCAAAGAGTAGCTTAATCTACTCCAGAACCTGTCCAATAAATGGGGAGTAGCTCGCACGCTCCACCAATTCACTACGTAGGATGCTGCCATTAGCAACAATCTGCACCACATATTGCTCGCGCTCTTCCCCCAAAGGAACATCGCCCCAACTCCAGTCATCGCCTTCAATTCGTGTACGCCTGATCCAAGTAAACTGAAGGTCTGGACGATCAGCAACAACCTTCAAATGAACTGGTGCAAAGGGACGCAATCCCACCCCTTGAAAGCTCTCGACGCGATGTTCGTAAGCTGGGTCATCATAGCCACGCGTTGCAGGGCCGATACAGTAGTGCCGCTCAACACCCCGGTCCAAAAGACGCAAACCGATCTGGTTTGGCATTCCGTTCAACAACACGAAAACCGACCCAGTTGGCCAAGCATCCGGCACCAAACCATCCGTTCCAAATTGCCCTCTTAACCGCAGGCTCACCTCGTACGTATCTGGAGCTACCAACTCCGCTTTTTGAAACTGGAACACTTCCCAATTTCCAGCAGACCCATCTCCAATCGCAGCCAGGTTCCCACCTGCCAGCATCGTTTCACGCGCAATACTCTCCAACTGATCGCTCGCCAGTTTTACCCGCAGCGGTGCACCACGATCCACAACTCCAAACCCACCCGAATTCAGAGGCGTTAGAGTTTCACCAATGACAGACCGTCCTTGAGTATAGGTATTAAACCCGTAATCCGCATCAATTGGCGCATCATATAGAGCCACGGCAACCGGCCGAGGCGTCGCCGTTGCAGCCACATGCGGCACGTGCAGGAGTTCGTTCCCAGTGATGAATGGCAAATCAAGAAAATATGCAAGTACTGGCACAGCAGGCACAAAAGGTCGCATCGCGACAACATCATCCGCGAACGGCGACGGGCGGTAAATGTTTGGCTCAATGCGAACAGCTTCAAGCAGTTGGCTTTCGCCTTGCTCTACATGATCTATTCGGAATTGGGTATCGCCCTGCCCGCCTTTAAGACGAACGACATCACCCACTTTGATCGCTAATTTGGAAGGTGGTAACGCAAAGCGGATCGCTTCTCGCGAAACACGCGCTTCACTTAACCAACGCTCAAGCATCTGCCGCGCTTCTGGCCGCGTCATTGCCAATGGTAGATCAGTCGACGAAATCGCATGACTATCATCGTGTGGCAACACGGTCTCTTCTACGATCACATCAAAATCTGCATCTGCTTGTACAAAACTCGCCCGCAAGCGTCCTGCAAGATCGGCATCAGAGCCGCGCACAACCTCATAATCGCCTTTGATTTCTGAATGATTGACCAAATCACTTTCATTGATTTCAACGTCACTGTGCCCGTCACGCATTACAAAATGCAAAACACCTTCACGCTCAATCGCATCAAACCCAAAGCGCAGCATCAACGGCTGCAGCGCACTTCTCGCCTCCAATACATCCGCGATTTGATACCCTCGCACAACGCCGTAAAGCTTGCTGACGTCAAAACGCACTTCGCCAAGCCGCGCACAAATCTCCACGACAACAGACGCGAGTGAACGCGCGCTTGTGCGTCCGTTTAACCAATGCCCGCGCGTATAATTCTCCCCATCCGACAAAAGGTCCAAACGGTTCGGAAAATGTGGATATGGACGCGTATCCCAAGCCCATGCAAACGCACGCCCCATATCAATCATCGCACCACCATAGACCTTAGAAACCGGATTATGGGTATTGTCCTTCCAGTATTCGGTTAGCGCATGAACATATTGCATCTGTATCAACTCATCGCGCTGACCGTTGGAATAAAACGGCAAGTCAGACTCAGATGACTTGGGATTAAGAAACTTATTTGATTGGTTGGTGCCTTTATCGACAGAAGCACAGCCGTATTCGTCAACCCAAGCTCCGTCGAATTGCGGACCACGCAAACCTTCAGGATCATGCGCCGAGAAAACTTGTGCCACCGCACCATTGGGCCAAAGCAACCGTTTCCGGTTCGCTTGCCACTCTGGTCTACGGTCAGGCGGTGAACATGCGAGTATGCCGCTCTCGCCAAAAATCATGACATCGCGCGTCTGATCAATCGTCTCACCGATCAATGCAATGCGCGCACACTTGCCTTTATCCGTTGGAGCAGCGCCCTCCACGTGCGCACGCACCCATTCAGCGCCCGCGCGTGTTTTTCCCGCACCTCGACCGCCCATAACGATCCAAGCGCGCCAATCGCCATCGGGGGGCAATTGATGCTCCATCGCCCAAAACTCGAATAAAAAAGGGAGAGCCAAAAGCTCCCCCTCTTCTAACTCATCTAGGAAGGCATCCCGGACAACCTTGCCGGCGGAGGCGATCCAATCGGCCCCCAATCGTGTTCCGTGCTTCGGCCAAATCAAGGGTGCTTCCATGTGCGCAATCTCTGCCACCTCTTTCTTGTTCGTACTTTTCAATACGCAACTCCATTTCATGAGCAATTTTTAACCAGTCCCGAATGTCCCTAAGAGTTTTGTTCACTTCGGATTTTGGCCCAACAGTCCCTGCATCAACCTTCGCTGTTAGCTGGTTTAACGCCACAATGGCGCGCACCAGTTGCGCTTTGGCTGATGTTTGTAGCTCAGATAGTTCCTGAGCTGACACGCGTGGAGGTGTGTGTGTCATACATATTTACTCCTCATGCGAGTTTCCTCCGCACGAGAAAAAATGAAAAACGACCCTGAGTTCTTCACTCAAGGCAGCTTCGCCACTTCTCCTAGAATGTAACAATTGATAGGCGAGACCGTTCGCAAAGTCAAGCAAAACCCGTTTTGCCGTGCGCCTTAACCATCCGTTATCATTAACAAAAAGTTAATATCCAGACTCCACAGATGCTCTAATTGTTCGCCCGCTCTGCCTCAATCTGACGCCACCTTGCGACATTCGTATTGTGCTCTGCCAATGTGACCGCAAACGCGTGACCACCGGTGCCGTCCGCCACAAAGAATATGTATGGGGTCTCATCAGGGTCCACTGCGGCACGCAAACTCGCCAGTCCTGGGTTTGCAATCGGTGTTGGCGGCAAGCCATCAATCACATAGGTGTTCCAAGGCGTTTCACGACGCAATTCACTTTGACGCAAGCCACGACCAAGCACGCCTTGGCCACGCGTAACGCCGTAGATAACAGTCGGGTCCGTCTGCAACTTCATGCCTTGGTTCAAACGATTGGTGAACACAGACGCAACTTGACGACGTTCCTCCGCAACACCCGTTTCCTTTTCGATGATCGACGCAAGCGTTAACATCTCTTCAGGGCTTTTGAGCGGCACATCATCACGGCGCTGCGCCCAAACTTCTGCAATCCGTCGTTGCTGCGCATCAAGCATCCGCTGGATCAACTGCGCACGCGTATCATTCGCTGAAATCTCGTAACTGTCTGGCGCCAGCATTCCTTCAGCGGGCACCTCAGCCACATCGCCACTCAGCAGATCCACTGACTTTAACTCTTCGACCACCTGCCAGCTTGTGACACCTTCCGCCAAAGCAACACGATAACGCGTGTCTGCTTCGCCACGCACGCGCGTGTACTCTGCTGGGGCCTCTTCCTCTTTTGGGTTGAAGCTCGCCTTCTCAACAAACCGGTTCGAACTTGGATCAAGCTCACGCACCTGCACCGTCGCTCGTGTCACACCGATCCGATAAACGACTTCGGTCCCGCAAGAACTCGCGCCACCACGCGTGATAATGCTTACGATCTCTTCCATCGACGCATTCTCAGGTACCAAAAAGCTGCCAGCTTTCAATTGGTTCGTCTTATCCTCGTAATCCGCACCAATGCGAAACACAGAGGGGCTCGAAATGGCACCCTGTTCAACCAAATTATCGCTGACACGACTCATCGTAGCCCCAC
>JAHEGL010000180.1 GCA_024645145.1 Planktotalea sp. | reverse complement strand
TTGTTGTTGTGACCTCTGATTTCCCGCAAGAAGAGCTGCGACCGCACAAGGTAAACTGGGCGCTTGGGTTTTTCTTGATGACCCTTGGCTTGATCCTGTTCACTGACCTTTTGCTGTCGCTTGCGTTGTTGTCGGGGGCGGTTGGCATGATCTTGTCGCGCGTCCTGTCGATTGATGAAGCGTATGAGGCGGTAAGTTGGAGCACCGTGTTCCTGCTCGCGTCTTTGATCCCTTTAGGACAAGCAGTTCAAAACACAGGCACGGCCACTTGGATTGCGGAACAAATCTTAACATTGCTTGACGGATGGCCCTTGTGGTCTTTGCAAGCGGGTCTTGCGGTGCTTGCGACCGCATTCACGCTCGTGATGTCAAATGTGGGGGCCACGGTCCTGCTCGTGCCATTGGCAATTTCCATTGCGATTTCCGCAGGCGGCGATCCGGCGCTTTTTGCGCTAACGGTTGCTATTTCTACATCGAATTCTTTCTTGATCCCGACCCATCAGGTCAATGCATTGATCATGGGCCCTGCGGGATACCGTGTGGTGGATTTTGTGTGCTCAGGCGGCATCATGACGTTGTTGTTCCTTGTGGTGTCTATGGTTGGTTTGACACTTTTCTTCTAAGACGGACCCGCATTTCAACGTCGTGCGGATCCGTTTCGTGGCCGTTAGATAAACACCTCTGCGAGAGCGATGAACAAAGGAATGCTCAGGATTGCGACGGGTGTCCCAAGGCCGGTGGATGTGCCGACATAAGCAGATGAATTTGCCTCTGGCAGGGCGGCACGCATCGTTGGTGGGCCAGATATGTCAGAACTTGAGGCAGCCATCACAGCCTGCAATATAACGCCGCCAGCTGAGAAGCCCGTCAACTCATGTGCGATTAAGCCTATGCCAAATCCTAGCAAACCGTGAATGATCGGAGCGGTAAGACCATACAAGATATATGCGAGCGCTACTTTTCTAAGCTCAGAGAGGCGGAAACAGCGCCAAACAGACCCGCAGTTGCAAGGCCATCAATGTTTGAAACCCCTTGCCAGCGCGCCAAAGTGCAGCTGCCAATCAAAACGATGGCGATACCCACGAACGCCGCACCCAGTGCTGGAATGATTAGCGACAAGAGGTCAGCATCGCGAATAGAAATGCCAGCGCCCATTCCCACTTTCAAAAGCAGCAGGATCACGATAAATTTGTAAACGGGCTCTGGGATTTCAAACTTACTGCCAAGGGCGGCAAGCAGAACGCCCATGATCAAAAACGCAAGCGTTGGTTTTTGCATCGGTTCAAAAACAGTGCTGGCGATGGTTACGAGAATATCCATGGTGAGGCTCCTTGTGGATGTCTTTGTTCGGATACGTCGCTTTGCAGGATAGTAAAAATATATCTTTCACAAAAAATCGTCCTATATAATCGAATGATTAATCGATTAAACTATCATCACTTACGGTATTTTCGCGAAGTGGTGATTGAGGGGCACTTGGGCCAAGCGGCAGCACGGCCAAACGTGGCGCAGTCTGCACTGTCTGTGCAAATCCGCCAACTCGAGGACCGTCTGGGCGTTGCTTTATTTGACCGTGTCGCGCGCAAGCTCGTGCTGACCGAAGAAGGGCGCATTGTGCTCGACCATACAGATCAAATTTTCAAAGCAGGGGATGAGTTGCTGGCTACGTTGCAACAATCCAGCACGACCAAACCGGTCTTGCGCATTGGAGCCATCTCGACGCTCTCTCGTAATTTACAGCTCCAGTTCTTGCGGCCTTTACTTGGTTTTGATGAGTATAGGTTTTCGCTGACATCAGGGCAGGGGCAAGCGGTTTTTGATGAACTGGAAACCCTTGGGATTGATGTGGTATTGAGCACCCATGTCCCCGAAAACAAAGGTGACAAAAGCTATGCGGCACAGTTGATTGCGCAACAACCTGTGCGCGTCCACGGCTCACCCGAACGCTTGAAGCACCCAACGCTTGCGCATCTCTTGGCGCATGAACCACTAATCGTTCCGACGGAAAACGTTATCCGGACGGGGTTCGAAAACCTTGTTTCGCGACTTGGCATTCAGCCCAATGTTGTCGCGCATGTGGATGATATGGCAATGGTGCGCTTGCTTGCGCGGGAAGGAGTGGGTCTGGGGATTGCGCCGACGGTTGTGCTCGCCGATGAGATCGAAAGTGGCCTTTTGGGGACAGCACCTTTCGATCTGGGCATCTTTGAGCCTTTCTAAGCGATTACTTTGCCCCGTCGTTTCCCGCATCCTGCTTTGATGCAACTGCTAACAGATTAAGCACCAGAAGATCAGCGCTGACTAGTTGTTGAACAAGAAGTGCAGCACATCACCATCTTTCACAGTGTAGGCTTTGCCCTCTGCACGCATTTTTCCAGCCTCTTTGCTGCCTTGCTCACCATTGTTGGCAACATAGTCGTCATAGGCGATGGTTTCTGCGCGAATGAAGCCTTTCTCAAAGTCACCGTGGATTACACCTGCGGCCTTAGGGGCGCTTGTTCCTTCGCGGATGGTCCATGCGCGGGCTTCTTTCGGGCCAACTGTGAAGTAGGTCTCAAGGTGCAAAAGATCGTAGCCTGCACGAATAAGACGATCGAGGCCGGCTTCTGCTAAGCCCATTTCTTCAAGGAACATTTGTGCTTCTTCTGCATCAAGCTGACTGATCTCTTCTTCGATCTGTGCCGAGATGATAACGTGAGAATTGCCCTGCGCTGCGGCCATGGCGGCGACGGCTTCTGAATGAGCATTGCCAGTTGCGCTTTCAGCTTCGCCAACATTGCAGACATAGAGCACTGGCTTGGAAGTCAGAAGTTGCAGCAGTTTCCAAGCGCGCTGATCTTCTTCGTCCACCTCAACGGTGCGCGCGGGTTTGCCATCTTCAAGGGCATTTTGGGCCGCTTCCAATAGGCGATCTTGTTGAAGCGCCTCTTTGTCGCCGCCGCGTGTTTTACGCGTCAGGCCTTGGCGGCGTTTTTCGACGCTTTCCAAGTCCGCAAGCATCAATTCGGTTTCTATGGTTTCAGCATCTTCAACTGGGTTCACGCGGCCATCAACGTGAGTGACGTCGCCATCTTCAAAGCACCGCAGAACATGTGCGATAGCATCTGTTTCACGGATGTTTGCAAGAAATTGGTTCCCAAGCCCTTCGCCCTTTGACGCGCCTTTAACAAGGCCCGCAATATCGACAAAAGTCATACGTGTCGGAATGATCTGCTTAGAGCTTGCGATTTCGGCGAGCGTGTCTAGCCGCGCATCAGGGACAGCCACATCGCCGACATTGGGCTCGATCGTGCAAAACGGAAAATTCGCGGCTTGCGCGGCGGCGGTCTTCGTCAACGCATTAAAGAGCGTGGATTTACCAACGTTCGGCAGTCCGACGATACCCATTTTGAAACCCATGACGCTCTCCTTTTGCAGCCCAGTCTTGCGACCCGCCTCCATATGGCAGGTTTTTAGCGTCATGCAAGGTGATGCGACGCGATCCGAGCGCGAAAATGACCGCCTTTGCGGCTATGCGGTGTGGAATGGTCTGTGTAGGTGACAGGTTTTCCAAATGGTGCGCTTTCGCGCGCTTTTGTGAGCACGCCTTTGGGCGTGCCAGTGCCTCCGGCGGGGATATTTGTGGAAAGGGGAGGCACGCTTTTAAAAAGTGGCGTTGCTTTTTTGAGAGAGGGTCTTGCGAAAGTTCCAGATTTCAAGGCACATGCATGAAACGTTTTTAGAAGGACACCAAAATGACCCGGATTGATGCCAAATTTGAAAGCTTGCGCGCCAGCGGTAAGAAAGCTTTTGTTTCCTATATCATGGCGGGTGATCCTGATCCAGTTGTGTCGTTGGACATTATGAAGGGTTTGCCAGCGGCAGGGGTGGATATTATCGAGCTTGGGCTGCCATTCACAGACCCTATGGCAGATGGCGCT
>JAHEGL010000178.1 GCA_024645145.1 Planktotalea sp. | reverse complement strand
ATGGCGTAAGGACGATGGCAGCGAGCAACCGATTACGGTTTGGTGCGGCAATGATTATCTTGGCATGGGGCAAAATCCTGTGGTTTTGCAGGCGATGCATGAGGCGCTTGAAGCAACTGGCGCTGGCTCTGGCGGGACACGCAACATTTCTGGAACGACTGTGTATCACAAGCGTTTAGAAGCAGAATTGGCGAATTTGCACGGCAAAGAATCAGCGCTTTTGTTCACCTCTGCCTACATCGCGAATGACGCAACATTGTCGACTTTGCCTAAGCTGTTTCCTGGCTTGATCATCTATTCGGACGCGTTGAATCATGCGTCAATGATTGAAGGCGTGCGCCGAAATGGTGGCCCTAAGCGTATTTTCCGTCACAACGATGTGGCTCACTTGCGAGAGCTTCTTGAGGCTGACGATCCTGATGCACCCAAGCTGATTGCATTCGAATCGATTTATTCGATGGATGGTGATTTTGGTCCGATTGAGGCCCTTTGTGATCTCGCTGATGAGTTCGGAGCACTGACCTATATTGATGAGGTGCACGCCGTTGGCATGTATGGTCCACGCGGGGCAGGGGTTGCGGAGCGGGACCGTCTAATGCACCGTTTGGACATCATCAATGGTACACTCGCAAAAGCATATGGTGTGATGGGTGGCTATATCGCCGCGTCTGACAAGATGTGTGATGCGATCCGCTCTTACGCGCCTGGGTTTATCTTTACCACGTCATTACCGCCAGCGGTTGCGGCGGGTGCTGCGGCATCTGTGGCCTATCTCAAGTGTCATCCTGAGTTGCGTGAGCAGCATCAAACGCAAGCTAAAATATTGAAAATGCGACTGAAAGGGATGGGCTTGCCGATCATCGATCATGGCAGTCATATCGTCCCTGTTATGGTCGGAAATCCGGTTCATACCAAAACGCTTTCAGATATGCTGCTTGAAGACTTCGGCATTTATGTCCAGCCCATCAATTTCCCGACCGTTCCGCGCGGCACAGAGCGGCTTCGCTTTACGCCATCGCCGGTACATGGTCCCAAGGAAATGGATAAGCTTGTCAAAGCGATGGACGGTCTATGGTCCCAGTGTGCGCTGAATCGTGCCGAATTAACAGCTTAACCCTTATTTAGTGCAGAATCGCTTGCAGCATGTTAACCTCTCGCTAATAAGGCCATAAGGCGAGTCGGACTTGTGGATAAGTAGTGTGCAGACCGACAGCGCAGGTGGGCAACGCGTAGCATGGGGCAGAGCGAATGATCAGGCGCAAAAAATCGCGTGAGGTTGAGGAAGTGGACGTCGCCCTCAAGGGGTTTGACGACTACGATCTGCAGCTTGGCGATTTGATGCGTGGTGAGCGTGCGACGCTCGGCAAGTCTCTTCTTGATGTGCAGCGCGAACTCAAGATCAAAGCGTCTTATATCTCTGCGATTGAAAACGCTGATCCGTCTGTTTTTGAAACGCCTGGGTTTATCGCTGGTTATGTGCGTTCCTATGCACGCTACCTCAACATGGATCCCGAGCGTGCGTTTGAGATTTTCTGTAGCGAGAGCGGTTTTTCGACGGCACACGGCATGTCGGACGAAGCATCGAGCATCAAAAAATCCCGCGCCGCTGAAATTATCGCCGGATCTTCAATCGGCCGTGACCCGTTCGCGCAGCCAAGCACGCCGTTTGTGCCCACAAATGATGCGTTTATGTCTCGGGTTGAGCCGGGCGCGATTGGATCGACACTTGTTTTGGTCACCCTTTTGGGTGCGATTGGTTTTGGTGGCTGGACCGTGTTGAACGAAGTCCAGCAAGTCCGCGTCGCACCTGTCGATGAGACACCGATTGTTTTGTCGGACCTTGACCCGATTGCGCGCGCAACTGCGCAGGTGGATCCGGTCGAAGAGGATGTCACAGCTGGCATTGCAGTGCCAAGTAACGACGGTCTGGATCGTCTTTACCGTCCCAAAGCGCTTGATTTGCCTGTTCTTGTCGCGCGGGACGCACCTATTTCTATGATCAACCCAAGAAGCTTTGGCGCTTTCGCATCAGAGCAAACCCAAGCGGCAGAGCTTGAAGCGCAGACAACATTGCTTGCAGACGGTACAGCTCAGGTTGCGCCGAACGGCGTTTCAGTTCCACAGGTTGTTGAGCAAATTCCGGGGCAAGTTCAACTTGTTGCGGTGCGCCCTGCTTGGGTGCGCGTCAGTGCAGCAGATGGGATATCTGTGTTTGAGGGTATTTTGAACGCGGGCGAAACATACGCAATTCCGATGACCGAGGATCCCTCAACGCTGCGTGTTGGCGAATCTGGTGCGATATATTTCGCCGTGAACGGTCAGCATTTTGGTCCTGCGGGTCCTCGCGGTCAAGTGACTTCAAAAGTTGCGCTGTCTGCGGATGCTTTGACGGAAAAATACGAGGTTGCAGACATCAGCGCAGATCAGGATCTTGCGCGTGTTGTGGCCGAGGTTCGAGGACTACAACTTCCCACTGAATAAGCTGCTTTAATGCCGCTGCGCTCCATTGCCTGATTTGCACCTGAGGCTTATGTTGGGTGTAACAAATTGCACGTGCGTAAAGGGAATCCCAATGTCGCTCAATCATGTCCGCCCTTGGAAAAACATCTACCGTCGTAAATCGCGTCAAATTATGGTAGGCAATGTGCCTGTTGGGGGCGATGCACCGATTGCGGTGCAGACGATGACCAATACGGACACATCCGATGTGGCGGCAACGGTCGCACAGGTGCAAGCAGCGGCAGAGGCGGGTGCGGATATCGTGCGCGTGTCCACGCCGGACGAATCCTCAACCAAAGCGCTGAAAGAGATTGTACGCGAAAGCACGGTTCCGATTGTTGCGGACATACATTTTCACTACAAACGCGCGATCGAGGCGGCGGAAGCAGGTGCTGCCTGTTTGCGGATCAACCCCGGCAATATTGGCGATGAAAAGCGGGTCAAAGAAGTGATCCAAGCTGCAAAAGACCACGGCTGTTCTATTCGCATCGGTGTCAATGCAGGCTCGTTGGAAAAGCACTTGCTTGAGAAATACGGCGAACCTTGCCCAGATGCGATGGTGGAGAGCGGGTTAGAGCATATTCGCATTCTACAAGATAACGACTTTCACGAATTCAAGATCAGCTGCAAAGCATCTGATGTGTTCATGTCGGCGGCTGCCTATCAGCAGTTGGCCGAGGCAACAGATGCACCTATCCACCTTGGCATTACAGAGGCGGGGGGCCTTGTCAGCGGCACGATTAAGTCTGCGATTGGTCTTGGCAATTTGCTTTGGATGGGCATTGGCGACACAATTCGCGTGTCCTTGTCGGCTGACCCAGTTGAAGAGGTAAAGGTCGGTTTCGAAATTTTGAAATCATTGGGTTTGCGTCATCGTGGCGTGAACATTATTTCTTGCCCATCCTGCGCGCGCCAAGGGTTTGATGTAATCAAAACCGTTGAAACCCTTGAAAAACGCCTTGAGCATATCAAAACGCCGATGAGTCTGAGCATCATCGGTTGTGTCGTGAATGGCCCTGGCGAAGCGCTGATGACTGATGTTGGTTGGACAGGTGGCGGGGCTGGCTCTGGTATGGTCTACCTTGCAGGTAAGCAAAGCCATAAAATGAGCAATGATGATATGGTCGAGCATATCGTTGAGCAGGTTGAAAAGCGCGCTGCTGTAATTGATGCCGAAATGGCTGCGGATGATATTCAGGCGGCTGAATAGCCTCAATCATGGCGCAAGGCACTGTAGCTAAGGCGAAATTTGCCGAGTTCTTCTCTGGTGGTGGTATGGTGCACGCGGCCCTTGGGTCCACGTGGGACTGTGTTTTGGCCAATGACATCGATGCGATGAAATGCGACGTCTATCGCCAGAATTGGGGCGGTGCGCATTTGCTTGAGGGCGATGTCGCAGACTTGGCGGCCGACACATTGCAT
>JAHEGL010000003.1:2518-18954 GCA_024645145.1 Planktotalea sp. | reverse complement strand
GTGAAGCCCAAATCATCATTGAACGCTGGAGGAAACATTACAACACCAAAAGACCTCACAGTGCATTGGGCTACCGCCCACCTGCGCCAGAGGCCAACATCCCGATGGACCAAAGGCCAATCATGCACTAACTTTCAAATTGGACCACTCAAGTGGGGCTGCTCACCCGTTTCTGAAAATATTCCGAATTGTAAAGTTAAACATATTTTTTATCACTATTTATATGTTTTCACACAAGCTAGGTTTGATGAAGAGCAACACCTGGGAGGAGTTGAGCGTGGGTCAAACGAAACCGAATGTACTGCTAATCTGCACGGATCACTGGGCTGCAGAGCACCTTGGCTTTGCTGGAAACGATGCAATAATTACCCCTGGATTAAATGAATTGTCGGCTTGCGGAGTGCGGTATTCCAATGCGTATTCGGAATGCCCTGTGTGCATTCCTGCACGCCGAACGCTTATGACCGGCATGTCCCCCAAAAGTCATGGCGATCGCGTGTTTAACGATCAACTGAGCATGCCGAATGTTACGACAATAGCGCAGGCATTTCGGGATGCGGGCTATCAGGCAGACGCTGTTGGCAAGCTTCACGTTCACCCCCAGCGCGATCGTATTGGCTTCGATTCTGTTTTGTTAGACGATGAGGGACGCCCTCAATGGGGCACTTTGGATGATTACGATATCTATCTTGGTGATCAAGGGCTTGCCGGGCGACAGTTTGATCACGGCATGTCCAACAATCAATATAACTGGCGCCCTTGGCATTTGGATGAAGTGCACCATGCCACAAGCTGGGCGGGTCGCAATATGGCGCGAACCATTAAGCGCCGCGACCCGACCAAGCCGGCGTTTTGGTATTTAGGCTTTCGCCACCCGCACCCGCCATTGGTTCCGACTCAGGCATTTTTGGAGCTTTACCAAGACGTCAAAATAGATGAGCCTTATGTAGGAGAGTGGGCCAAGGACGAAAGCAACCGCCCCTTTGCCATTCAGGCGCAGCTAAGTCGCACAAACCTTTATTCCAAATCCCAGATGCAAGCCGCGAAAAAGGCGTTCTACGCACTTTGCACACAAATTGATTATCAAATCCGTTATCTGATTGGGACGCTTCGACTTGAGGGTATTCTGGATGACACGATCATCATGTTCACTTCTGATCACGGTGATATGTTGGGCAACCATGATATGGCCGCAAAGCGAATATTCTATGAGAGTTCTGCGAATATTCCCATGATCCTGTCGCCAAACAAGGGCAACCCAAAGGTCAGCGACGGCGTTGTTGATGACAGACTCGTTGCTTTTGCAGACATCATGCCGACCCTTTTGGACCTGTGTGATATCGATGTGCCCGATACAGTAGATGGCCAGTCAATGGTCTCTGCAAAGCCGCGAGAACATCTTTATGGGGAATGTGGTGAAGACGATTTCTCCAGCCGTATGATCCGCGATGCGCAGTTCAAACTGATCTACTATCCGGTCGGAAACCACTCGCAATTGTTTGATCTGAGCGCGGACCCGCATGAGATGGTTAATCTCGCGCAAGATGCGGCGCATGCCGATACGCTTACGGCGCTGCAAGAAAGGCTCATCGGTGAAATGTATGGTGTTGATCTGAATTGGATCCAAGATGGCAAGCTAATTGGTATGCCAGATCGTGATTATCGATGGGCCCCGCATCGCAGTTTGAATTCTCAACGCGGAGACGGTTGGCCGCCGTCCCCCAAAGTGGACATCCCACAGATCGAATGGGCTCGTGAACGAAAGAAAAGCGACCCGCCGAATAGTTCTTAAGAACCGGGGCGCTTTGCCCAGCCAATGAGAGGAGAACAAATGAACCTCACATCAACTTTGGTCGCCTTTAGCGTTTTGCTTTTCCGCGCGTTGGTCTCGTTCACCTAATTCACAATCAAACTCTACATCTTGAAATCGTGCACAAGAGGTGTCTTTACTCGGTTAATGCGAATGGCTCATGTACAAACTATGTTGGCGCTGGTCGAAGGTGGCTCCATCAGAGCTGCCGCAGATTTGGTGGGGAAAACCCAGTCGACGTTGACTAAGCAGCTCCAGCAGATGGAAGACGAGCTGGGGCTATCGTTGTTCCAACGTAGTGCCAAAGGTATTACACCGACTGACGCCGGATTGTCATTGCTTGCGCGCGCCCGTTCCATTGATGCGGAATTCAAACGGTTTGAACAGGAAGCGGCGCACCTGCGTGGCCAGAAAACGGGCATTCTTAGTGTCAGCGTCGCGCCATTGGTTGCAGTAAAAATACTAGCGCGCTCTTTGGCACGGTTTCATACGAAATTTCCTGACATCGATGTTGCGATCTCAAGCAGCCTCTTTGGGGATGCATTGAAAGCGCTACGCGAAGGCGTTCAAGACATTATTATCGGCCCACATGGTGCTGAATCCAATAAGAGCGATCTATTCAGCGAAGAACTGTTTTCAACCGAGATGGTTCTAATCACCTCTCGAAAAGCGAAGCACGCGAATGCGACGTCTTTGGCTGAACTTCTAGAGTGCAATTGGGCGATGATGGGCGATCGTACAGGACTGCCGAAACGGCGTTTCTTGGATCAGTTCTCGCGTTTAGGGCTGGAAACGCCACGCATTCGTTGGGCGTCTGAATCGCGCTCGGGCGTGCTGGCGGTAATCGAAGAAATGGATGCTGTATGCAGTTATCCCGCTCGCTTGTTAAAAGAGATGCCAAGCCTTGAAAATATCGTTCAAATCCCGATCAAAGAGGCGCTCGATCCGCTCGCGATCCATATGGTCACACGCGCGGGGCAGTCGCTCACGCCAGCGGGCGAGGAGTTTGCGAGCTGCATTCGCCATCGCGCGGGCGTTGTGAGCCGTGAGTGGGACAAAGGTTAGAGTCCAAGCGCGCGAATGCCGGGGTGGTCTGGCGGGTATTTATAAACGCGGTACATGCGCCCTGGTCCATCAACATAGAAATCCAGAACGACTTCACCGGCATCTGTTACTTCAACTATCCGCTTGTCGTAAGCTTGCATTGTGATTGTATTTCCATTGGGCAAACGCTGCGCATTGGACATGAACGGCGAATAAAGAGTGTGATGCGCGTCTTTGTTGAAGTTCCATTCTTCTTTAGGAGCCGCACCCATTTTGAGGTGACCGGTTTCGTCGCGAGGCAGGGTGATCTCTAGCACTTCGGAATACGCACCAGTAATTACGCCCATGCAAATCTGCTTTGCATCATATGCGCCTTCTTTAGTGCGGCGCATCCCATTGTTATAAATAAGGATATCGCCTTGATGGGGGACCGTATCAGGTATGAAATGCGCATCATGTTGCCAAAAGAGAACCTGATCCTCAGGGCCTCCAGATTTGTGGGTTTGCGGATTGCCAAACCGCCAGATGAGATCCCCGCCCTTGCCGTAGTTTCCACCTGAGGAAGTGGCGGCTTGGGCAGTCGTTGTTGAGTGATCTATCGCCCAGATTTCACCAAAAACTGCGGAAGACAGCATGATGATGTCTTCTTCAGCTTTGTATGAAACCGAGTTCGTGTGGAAAAGTTGCCCCGCGTTGAATTGGGTCGTATCCAACTGAGTGAAGTTGATGTCGAGCCGTTCTGGATGGTCGGCAGGGTTGCCATAGTTCTCGCAATCAGGATCATGGTCTTGGATCATATGATCGGCCGCATTCCAGACCCAAATAACTTCGGCGCCGCAGCCTGCATCAAAGTTCGGCCTGATCTCGTAAACCTTATCTAAAATGATCCGCTGGTTTGCACCTTGTAGTGCCCATCCCATTTCTTTTGCCCTATCGGCCGAAATGACAGACCACGAAATCGCGAGTATGTTTCCGTTCGGCATCACCTCGATATCATGATGGAGCGCCTCTGCACCGATCTCAAAATGATCCCATTCCCAAACAACGTTGTTGTCTTTGTCGTGCATGGTGATTGTGCCGTTGGCGCCAATCGGGAATTTGCCATCCATTACAACGAAGGACCGTTTAGAAGACGTGCGCAGTAGGTTTCCGTTTGGCAGTAGATAGGACACAGTCGCCTCAGAAAGGCGGTTTTCGCTAGGCCATGTATGCGCAACTTTGCCGTGCTCATCCATTAAAAAAGTGCGGTTGGATTTTTGCATGTCGCCACGATCGTTTACTTCGTGGATGAGCATGTAGCCGGGTTGCACATCCACTGCACCGCAAGGTAGTTTCTCCCCGCGTAAATAAGGCGTTCGAGTGAACATTTTCTTCTGATATTCAAGGGTTTCGGCTGGCGTTCCCATAGGCACCTTGGCTTGAATACTTGGGTCGCGCGGAGGCAGATCATCTTTCGCAGTGACCTGGCCCGTTCCCTTCACGTCAAGCTGGAGGATGCGCTCGGAGGCTGCTTTGATGTCGTCAGGGCCAATCACCAGATCGCCGTCGAAATCGAGAACACGAACGATGCCCGAACGGCGCAACATGCCGGGAATCTCTGTCTCCCCTCCTATATCTTTTTCGTAGAGGCACCCGTCGTCGCTTGTGCAAAGCGCTGCTAAGATCTGCGGGGCGTTAGCTATTTCATCGGCAGATAGAATGCCGTCACCGTCAACGTCCAAAGTTCGAAACAAGGTTCCTGCTTGTTCCATCATGCCGCGCATCACAGCGCCTGCCTGCTCATCAAAATTGATCGGTTGGTTTTCCATGACCGAAAAAGTAACGCCCGTTGATGCGGAGCGAACAGCGTGAAAAAATTCATAGCGATGAATTTTGTTCAACTGACAAAAAATGTTTTGGAAAGTAGGCTTTCAAGCAAGGGCCCACAAATGCGGGCTATTCTTTGGAGGAAACTATGACACATAAACTTACACGCCGCGCGTTTAAGACACTGGCTGCGGCCGCTTTGGCAACTTCTGCAATTACGGCTCCTGCCGCTGCAGAGCCAACTGAGCTGCTTTTCAACGTCTTTATTCCGCGCCCTGCGCCGCTTTACAAAAATGCGCTTGAGCCATGGGCTCGCGCCGTTGAAGAAGCGTCCAACGGAACGCTGAAAATCACAATTCCTGCGGCGTCTATGGCACCTCCGAAGAAGCAATACGATATTGTGCAGGACGGCGTTGCTGACATCGCGACGGCGTCGGTTCAGTTCAAGCGCAAGCAGCTTCCGTTGGATTTGATCGGTACACTGCCTCTTATCGCGGGTTCCGCAAAAGGCGCATCTGTGGCTGCGTGGGAAACGCACCAGAAATTCTTTGCTGAGAAAGATCAGTGGGGCGATTTCAAACTGCTCTCCTTGTTCTCACTCGGCGAGCCTGCAATCCTGTCAGGCGACAAAGCGTTGACCTCTGTTGATGACCTGAAAGGCGTCAAAATCCTCGCTGTCGGCAAGGACAAGGTTGACACATGGAAGAACCTCGGCGCGTCCCCAGTGGGCGGCGACGGTAAGAAGCCCTTCGAGATTGTTTCAAGCGGCGTTGCTGATGGCGTGACTGTTCCGCTTGGAACAGGCGTTACGCAAGGTCTGTTGCCTGTGACCAAGCAAGTTACGACCGTGCCGGGCGGCATGGGTGGCCGCGCAGTATTTGGCCTGTTCATGAACCGTGATCGTTTTGAAGGTCTGCCAGAAGAGGCGCAAAAAGCACTAACCGAGACATCTGGCGCAACGCTTGCGCGGCAGATTGGCGGCATCATGGATAAAATCGACAACACGGGCCGCGAAAAATTCGAAGCCAAAGGTGCGGTTGTAACTGAGGCAACACCGGAATTCGTAGAAGCGATTGGTGAAGCTGGCAAATTCATCAAAGATAACTGGATGGCAGCGGCAGAAAAATCTGGCGTCGATGGAAATGCGGCGATGGAATATTTCAAAGAAATCGCGGCTGGCGAAATGAGCCAATAACGTCAACAGGCCCCAGCCCGTCGGGGTGGGGCCGAAACAGGGCTTCCTTACTATGGAAAATTCGAACACGCGACGCCTTGGCTTTGCATCACGCATGGCGAAGGCTTTGGCATATGTCGCAGCCGCCGCCATTTTCAGCCTTATGATGATGGTCTTTGTTTCGGTTATCTTTCGCTATGTACTCAACACGCCGATCCTTTTCGCCGAAGATACTATGGCGATTTTACTTGGGGTCACGATTTTCACGGCTGTACCAAGCGTTACGCTCAACCGCAGGCATATCTCTGTCGAGCTGTTTACAGCGCCGTTTCGCAAGCACCCGAAGATAGACCGAGCGCGTCGATTTTTGATCGACCTGATCGTACTTTCCATGACCTTTTTCATGGCCTTCCTCATCTACCAGCAAGCCATTCGCTACTTCCAACGTGATACCACATCTAACACGATGGAATGGGCACTTTACCCCTCAACGGGCTTGTTCGTTGCACTGGTCTTTCTTGGTGGCGGCTTGTTTGCAATGCGCGTTTTCCGCGACAGAGGAAACTATGACAGCAAGGGTGAGTTAGACCTATGATTGCCCTCGGTTTTGGAATTTTGGCGCTTCTGCTGATTGCAGGTCTTGGCGTTCCTTTAGGTTTCTCTTTGCTGCTTGTGGGAACGGGCGGCTTTGCGATCATGCATCCTCGCGGTCTCGATGCCTCGATGACAGTCGCAGGTCAGCAAATTCTTGAACTTGCGGCCAATCATCAGTTTGCTGTGTTGCCATTGTTCATCTTGATGGGGGTCTTTGTTACCAAGTCCGGCATTGCCGACAACATGTATGATGTTGCCTCCAAATGGCTGGGACACATGCGCGGCGGTCTTGCGCTGTCTACGGTTGCTGCATGCGGCGGCATGGCGGCGATTTCAGGCTCGTCTATGGCAACGGCCGCGACGATGACAAAGGTCGCCATTCCAGCAATGCGCCGTTATAAATATGACGATGCCTTTTCAGCGGGAACAGTTGCGGCAGGCGGTACTATTGGCATTTTGATCCCACCCTCTGGCGCGCTGATCATCTACGGATTGCTCTCGGAAACCAGCATTGCCCAGCTATTTATGGCGGGTATCATTCCTGGCCTGATTTCTGTCTTGCTCTATATTCTCGCGATCCAAGTTGTTTGCTTGATCAAGCCTGAATGGGCACCGCGCGCAGATAGCACACCGTGGCGCGAGCGTATAATCAGCCTCAAAGATATCTGGGGCATAGCTGCTTTATTCCTGCTGATCATGGGCGGTATTTTCATGGGCGTCTTTACGGCCTCTGAGGGCGGTGGGGTTGGAGCCGGCGGTGCGCTTTTGATCGCGACGCTGCGGCGGCGAATGTCTGTTCGGATTTTCTTTGAAAGCCTTAGGGAGGCAGCGATCCTAACAGCGACGGTCTTCTCGGTCGGCTTTGGCGCCTTGATGCTCAATCAATTCGTCAACATTGCTGGCGCACCTGCTGAAATATTGACCTTCATCAATGCTCTGGGCCTGTCTCCTTGGGGTGTTATCGGCGTTATCTTATGCTGCTTTGTCGTGCTAGGAACCATCGTCGATGGACCCGCAATGATCTTCCTGACAGTTCCAATCTTCGTGCCTGTTGTGGCTGAGCTGAACCTTGGTATCGATCCAGAACTGCAACTGGTCTGGTGGGGCATCATTATGGTTGTCGCTGTAGAGATCAGCTTCATCACGCCACCAATCGGGATGAATGTATTTGTCATCGCATCTATGTTGCCAGATGTACCGTTGATGAAGATCTACAAAGGCATCACGGCCTTTTTCATTGCCGACCTCATCCGTCTTGCGATGTTTGTGTTGTCGCCTGGTATTGTGCTGTGGCTGGTCAAATGGATGGGCTAGGCGCGTCGATTGATTGCTAGATAAATCATGGGCTGCCTTCACGGCGGCCCATCTTATAGACGTAAACTCTAGCCAATTATCCCCGCGATTTGCTGCGAATTTGCATTGCGAGAACAAGCAATGCGATGCCAATAAAGGCCAGCGCGACAGGTTTTTGCAGGTAAATTAAGATACCGTCTTCTGAGAGGACGAGCGATTGGCGGAATCTGAATTCCGCCTCCTTGGCCAAGACAAAGGCGATGAGGAAGGCAGCGGTGGAATAGCCGTTTTTACGCATCAAATACCCAAAGAAACCCGCAAATGTCATGACCAAGACGTCAAAGACATTGGTACGCGCTGCGTAGGCCGAAACAAAACAAGTTAGGAAAATGTAGGGAAAGATCACCTTTGGCGGTACACGGCTGATCAAGCGGCCAATGAGGGCAGCGCCGAAATAGCCGATAAGAAAATAAACGACGATGCCAATCAGGCCTGCTGCGAAAAAGCCGTAGACAATTTCGCGTGAGCGTTCGTTTTCAAAGATACCTGGTCCAACTTGGATGCCGTGGATCAAGAACACACCGAGTATTATTGCCGCAATCGTTGATCCGGGAATCCCGAGCGCTAAAAGCGGGATCATGGAGGGGCCAGAAACCGCATTGTTCGCTGACTCGGGCGCTGCAACGCCTTCAATGACGCCAGTTCCCCAATCTTGTGGGTTCTTTGAACGTGACTTTTCCTGACCGTAAGCCGCGAAAGCCGCGACCGAAGAACCTAGCCCGGGCAGGATGCCAATAATCGCACCAATGACTGATGAACGCGCGATGACGGGCATAATGCGTCTCACCTCCGCCGCACTAGGATGATCGCCGCCCGTCGCAAGATCACCAAACACAGACGTCGATCCTCCAGATTTGATCTGGTTCTCAAGCTGGATAGCAAGTTCGGCCATGACGAACATGCCGATCAATAGCGGCACCAAATGCAGCCCCGCGTTCAAATCGAACACACCAAAGCTGAGCCTGATCGTACCCTCCATCGCGTCGGGGCCGACCATAGCGACGACGATACCCGCAGACGTGGCGATAAGGCCTTTGATGATCGAAGAGCCGATCACAGTAGAAATAATGAGGAATGCAGACAGATAGACGGCGAAGTACTCTGTGGGGCCGAATTTCTCGGTAAAGCTCGCGATCCAAATTGCGCCAAAGATCAGTAGGATGTCGCCGACCAAGTCCCCAATCGCTGATGCAATAGCAGCGGTTTTCAACGCCTTGCCGGGCATCCCTTTTTTGCTAAGCGCGTTGCCGTCCAAAGTTGTTGCCGCCGCGGCTGCTGTTCCGGGGGTATTAAACAAAATTGCAGCGATTGAGCCGCCGAAACGACCCGCTTTGGCGATAACGACCAACCCGGCAAGCGCATGCAGCGGGTCCATGTAAAGCGTGACGGGAACCAACATGGCAATGGCAGCGGCCGTCGTCAGGCCAGGTGTCGCGCCGATGATGACGCCGATAAAGGCCGCGCTAAACACATAGAGCAAAGCGATGGGGTCAGAAAAGAGCGTAGCAAAGCCGTTGAAGAGATCAGTCATAGGGAAGCGCCGCTCAGAATAAGGGAGGGAGGTCCAGCAATGTGCCAGAGGGATTATAGAGTTTCAGGAGTTTGAAGAAGACGGTGTAGAGCAGCAAAGTCGCAATTACGCTATGGAGCGCGCTTTTCAGATAGCTGTTTCCAAACAATCGGAAAACGCAGATGCCGACGACTAGGGTCGCCAGCTCATAGCCAAGCCACGTTTTGCCCTGCGAATACAAGGCCATCAGAACCAACATCGGAAGCACACGATAGATAAAGCTGGACGCTTCTATCGAACCCTCTTCCCCAACTGCGTTTGGGTTGAGCCGCTCAAGAGCGAACACGGAAATGCTAAGTACCAAGACGAAGATCGACACGCCAAGCGGAACCCATCTGTGTTGGTTACTACCACTGAAAGATGGGTCCATCGTTATGGAGCCGTAGATCATCAAAGCAGCGAATGCAGCGAAGGCAACTGTCGGCAGATCGTTGAGCGTGAGCCGCATCAAGAACCTCTAATCATTTGGGAAAGGGGGCTAAGCGCAGCTCAAACCGCGCCCAGCATAGTGGCGTATTATTTACGCAGCTTTGGCAGGATTTCTTTGATGTTCTCTTGCAATTGGCGCACGTATGCATCTGCATCTGCTGAGTTCACGTAAGTTGCTGGGATGAAAAATTTTGTCATACCCTCGACAAACGTATCGCGCGATGTTGCGCCCTCCATCGCGGCGCTAAGGGCTGCTTTGATCTCGTCAGATGTGCCACCGGGAACAAAGATGCCAACGGGGGAAGGGATCTCGACAAAGGGGATACCTTCTTCCTTAAGCGTAGAGAGTTCCTCATCAATGACCTGTCCGCGATCTGCGGCAATGACTGAGAGAACAGTGAATTTGTCCTCGCCAAGGCGCAGGCGGTCGCCCGCGTTCAGAACACCGAAATCAACTTGGTTCGCGATCAACGCTTCACGCAGGCCTTTTGCGCCTTTGAACGGAACGCCGACAACTGAAAGATCGTTGGCTGTCACGAAGCCTTGGCCCATAGCCATGAAGGCCGCGCCAACACGATTATGCGCCCAGCGTAGTTTTCCGGGGTCTGCCTTCGCCGCTGCAATGATGTCTTGCACGGACTTGAGAGGGCTTCCCTTTGGCACGCCAAGTGCGGCGACGAGTGTGCCCGATAGTCCAATGATTTATAAGCCTTCACCATATGGCGTCGGCGCTTGGCCCAAGGCTTCTTTGGTGACGAAAGTGCCTGCCGATCCAAACCAAAGCGTGTAACCGTCTGGACGTGCCTTTGCGACATTGCCAGCGGCAATCATCGAAGCTGCGCCAGGTTGGTTCACGACTGCGATCGGTTGGCCCAAGATGTCCGCCATTTCATTGGCGAGCGCGCGACCAGCGAGGTCAGTGCCACCGCCAGCATTAAAGCCGATGATCATGGTGATAGGTTTTTCAGGGTAGTCAGCCAGTGCGGCAGATGCGGCGGCGAAACTAAAGACCGCAGCGAGCGCGGCGGAAAGAATTGGTTTGATCATGATGTCCTCCGCGACGTGTGCGGCCACTGATCTGCCGCTATTGTTGAATCTAAATAACCACACTTGTGAAAAGTCATAAAATGATTATTTACGCATTTTGTATTCACAAATGGAATATGAATAATGAACATCCGGTTTCGGCAATTGCGGGCCTTTTTGGCAGTCATCGATTCAGGTTCGGTGTCTGCGGCCGCAGTTTCTCTGGCTTTGACGCAATCAAGCGTTTCTAAACTGGTTTCTGGTTTAGAGCTGGAACTCGGTTTTCCGCTCTTTGATCGTTTGGGAAGACGTCTCCAGCTCACCCAACAGGGGCGCATGTTTCTTGTAAAGGCGCGAGATGCTATTCAATCTCTAGAGGGCATTAGATCCGCAGCTGAAGATATCCGCGATAACCAAGGCAAGCGATTAAGGATCAGTGCGATCGGAACCAAGTCTTTTGGCCCATTAGTCCCGCGTGCGCTTGCTGAGTTTGTTAAGATATATCCTGATTTTTCCATCTCTCTCGAGACAAAATTTCGCATCGATATCGAGGATTGGGTTGAACAGGGCCACTCCGACGTTGGCATTACATTGCTACCGGTAGGGCATGCTGGGCTAAAGGCTTTGCCATTGCCCAAAGTGTCTTTGCTCGCAATCGTTCCCGACGCGCACCCTTTGGCAGACCGTGAGAGCATAGGGCCGTCAGATCTCGTCGATGAGCGACTTATTATGCCTGCTCATAGCGCGCGCGTAAGGGTCTTGGTGGAGGCTGATTTTTTGAATGCTGGCCATCGATTTGCGCCAAAGTGCGAAACGTCTACGGATATAGCCTCTGCTCAAATGGCAGCGCATGGTGTGGGGATAACGATCCTTGATCCGTTCTCGGTAAAATCAATTCCCAAAGGTCCCTACAAAGTCTTGAAATGGAAGGAAAAGACCAAATTGACTTATGGGATGATCTGGCAACGAAACCGTTCCTTACTACCGCATGAAGAAAAGCTGTTTGAGCTGGTTTGCGCCGCTTCTGAAGACATGCTTAAGGCCAACCCGTATTAGCGGATTGGCCTGTGTTTGCGTGCTATGGTGGACTGCTAGCTATGCGCAGTATGGATTGTCGATGTCCCAGCGATGTTGTGGCAGATAGGTATCGGATGCCAAGCGAACACGGGTTTCATCCCACATCTCTTTCAACTCTTTCCAATCCGTCAAAACTGCGGATGGATCCTTGCGCGAGCGGGCAATATATTCTGGGAACTGGCTTCGCCCTGTGGGCTGGCCCGTCACATTGAAACGCAGATCAAACGACCAGCGATACCCGTCGCTTTTGTTGGTGAGAGAGGCGTGGGGCGTAAGCGGATGGAAAATTACTGCGCCGCCTGCTTTGACAGGTGTCGGGATAGCATTAGCGCTAAGCGCGTCTTGACCAACGATGGAGACTTGTTTGTTCAAGCAATGGGGTAGCAATTCATCCGCTGCTCCATCGGCCGAAACCTGTAAGCATCCGTTTTCAACCGTTGCATCGGTAACAGCCATCCAGACGGTGATCATTGTCGTGTCGTCGGCTTCATCCAGTGTAACGCCTTGATCTTGATGCCAATCTGTCGCGATCACATGGGCGCGGAGCTCATCTTTACGCACTGCGCGTTCTGGCGGCTTGATCCGTACATGCTGAATTGGGCTCACCGTGATCTCTGGTCCGATCAGGTCCTCAACCATATCCAATAGCTTTGGCTGGTTGACCAGATCAAAGATAGCAGGGCCCGAATGCATGGGTGAATCCAGCTTTACGTTTCCATGTGGCAAACACAGGTTCATAGGCTGATGCACGTCCAGATCGTTCAAATAGCCTTGATCCAGTTTCTCCCAAAAACCAAGACTCTCAGGCGCAACATCGACCAGCCCTTCATCAAACCATTTCTGATAAAGCTCGTCGACAACAACCGCATATTCTTCGCGGATAGCCGTGAGAACCTCAGGGCCAACAAGGTCCTCCACGACCAAATATCCCTTTGTGTTGAAGTGTTCGATCTGTTCAGTGCTTAGCATTGGCGCTCTCCTTTGGACCCGAAATTAGAGGCTATCGCGCGAAAGGAATAATGCCGTTTTGGAATGTGACGGATTTTCTTTGCAGGTTCTCTAGTTCCCCGTGTTGTTCTTCGCATCCGCCGCAGTGCCATAAGTTGGCAAATCGGCGGCTGTTTTACCATGCGCCGCCATGAGCGTGTCGCGCACATAGGCAATATGCGCCGTCTCTTCGATGATCTCTGCGAGATACTGCGCTGACATAAGGTCTTTACCCACGCCAATGGTGCCATGATTGGCGAGTACCGCAGCTTTGACTTTGGTGTCGTTAAATATGGGGCTGATATCAACCTCAGTTTGCGGACCACCTTCGGCAGAGAGGGGGATCAGCGGCATGCGGCCAATCTTCTCAATTGTTTGCACTGTGAGGCATGGAATTTCGATTCCTGCGCTGGCATAGCCCGTTGCCCATGGGCTGTGACAATGCACGACAGCATTGATATCACTGCGAATACGATAGAGATCGAGGTGAAAACCAAGATCTTTTGAGGGCTTGTGATCGGAAGGTTCGATCGTGCCATCCAGATGAACAACCTGAAGATTGTCCGCTGTACATTCGTTAAAGCCGATCCCAGACGGTTTGATGACGATTGCATCACCGCCGGCAAGGCGCACAGACAGATTGCCACCGGCATTGGTTTGCAAACGCAGATCAAAGCAACGCTTGGCGGTTGCGATGAGTTGGGTCTTTTTCTCTGCGATATCAGCGGTATCAAGCATATGCGGATCTCCTAGTTTAAATGAGGCAAAAGCGCGTCGAGTGCGGCTTTGGCCGTTTCTGGCGCGTTGATGTGATATGGAATGCGCTGCACCGTGTAATTTGATGCCTCGCTCTCAATGATGTTGGCGGCGATTTCACGAAGCTCTGGGTTTTCTATCGCGCCGCCTTGGCGGTCTTCGCTCGAAAACCCGCCCATTGGCATAATGACTTGGGCCTTAGCTCTCGATTGATTAAGCTCCTCGGCCAAGTCTTTCGCAATTTGCTCCATCTCTTCACCGCTTAGTTGCACATGAGTGAACAAGGGGGAGTGTTGATACTGGGTGCGTCTACGATAGTGTCCGGGCAAGTCTTGCAGCGCTCCGAGCCCGAGAAAATTCAATCCCCCGGGCAAGATAACGCGCGGCAAATCGATGGAGCTGCTGAAACGTGCGCTCAAATCGCCATGCGAGCCCGCAAGTTTTGCTCGGGTTAACTCGTGTGGTGAATAATCGATCACGCCGTTGAAAGCCCTGCTTTGGGCAAAGCGGGCCAATGCCGCGCCGCCATACCCGTTGGAATGAAAGACTGTCGCTTCGTAATCTGTCGCGGCGATCTCCCCAAGTAGCGCATCTACGCCTGCTTGCGTGACGCCCAATGCAGTCACCGCGATTGATTTGCTTGTTGGTTCTTTGGCCGTGCGCGTCATCGCCGCAAGCATCGCAGCAGAGCGGCGCAAGCATTGTCGCAGAGTGCTGTTAAGACCTGCAATATCAACAAGCGTGGGTACGATTGTGATCGCGCTATCCGCAAGCGGTGCGCGCGGATCGAATGGCAAGGTCGTGACCAAGATGCAGGGCATATCGAGCGGCATGGCCTTTAGGGCCGTCAAGGCGATGTCACCGCCTGTTCCACCCCCGATTGCGATGACCCCAGTGAGATCATTTACCAAAGCGTTCAGTTCTGCGATTGCACTGTGCCGAACGACGTCCATGCGAGTTGCCTTGCCGGTGCCATCTAATATCGCACCGCCAGAGTTGAGCGAGAGGTCGATTATGTGAACGTTAAGGCCCTCCGCGATGAGCGCATCTTTGAGGAAAGCAGTCTCCGCAGGTTTGGTTTCCACAGTAGCCAGCAGCGCAACGCATGTCATGATTAGGGCTCCTATGGTTTGTCAGTTCTGTGTCTTAGGTGCTTTTTGTCAGCAAAATGCAAGATGTGTATACAAAATTTGCATAACGCATGCAAATTTGATACCGCTCAGTGGAGTTTGAGGGGTAGGGCGAGCATGGAAAAGTCAGAAAATACACGAGGCGGGGCAGTTCAGCGGGTTGAAGCGGCTTTGCTCAATGATATTTCTTCAGGCGTGCTGTCCCCCGGTGAGCGCTTGGATGAAGTTCAGCTTACTGAACGGTTCGGCGTCTCTCGCACGCCCGTCCGCGAGGCGTTGTCGCGACTTACTGCGCAGGGCATTTTGGTTCCGGGTGCAAAGCGGGGTGTGCAAGTTGCTGAATATTCGCGCGAGGAGTTGGCGCAAATATTTGAGGCGATGCATGAAATAGAGGTCGCTTGCGCCAGAATCGTCTCACAGCGCATCTCATTGTTGTCGCGTTCAGAGATTGAAATCGCACAAAAGGCCTGTGTAATCGCTGCAGAAGCAAATGATTTATCTGGCTTTTTGCAGGCGAACGAAAATTTCCACCAAGCGATTTATCGCGCAACAGGAAATCCTTACATGGCGCAGATCGCATCCGATTTTCGCCGTCGCACTGGCCCGTTTCGTGCAAAGAAATTTGCAAGTCACGAGGACTTGCTGGCATCTGCACGTAGTCATGATGTGCTGATGTCGCATATTTTCTCTGAAGATTCAGGTGAAGCATCTGCCGGAATGCGTGCGCATATGACAGAAAGTTTCATGCAAACACTTGCCGCTAACTGACAAGTATACACTCCATACTTGATTTTGCATGCAAATTGGCATTTTTGTATGCAAAAATGATTCACCTTTTACGGAGAGACCCATGGGCGTTCAAGAAACAAAGATTTATCCAATCAATACAGGTTGGCTTGAAGCCGACCTTGGCACTTATATTTTTTGGAAGGGCCCTGCGGGTGAGAAAATCTGGAACCCTGTTTATTGCCACTATGTGGATACCGGTACGCACAAAATCTTGATCGACACGGGCCTGTGCGATGAAGAACGCGCAACTAAGTATCACCACAAGTGTGATAAGCGTGGTTGCCTTGAAGTGCATGAACACCTTGAGCAAAAGCTTGGTGTTCACCCTGACGAAATTGATGCAATCATCTTTACGCACCTGCACTGGGACCACGTGCAGAACATGAAGCAGTTCAAAAACGCCCGTTACATCGCGCCAAAGGGCGAGATCGAAATGGCCTACAACCCTCTGCCGCTTTATTATCGCACCTATGAATGTGGTATTCTGGATATCGAACCGGCCTATGCTGGCTGTGTGTTCGAGGCGATAGACGAAGAGACAGAAATCTTCCCCGGAATCACAATGTTCCACACACCGGGTCATTCGGTTGGTCATATGGCCGTCACTGTTGAAACCAGCGCGGGCGATATCGTCATCGCAGGCGATGCAATCTTTCAAGAGCGCAACATGGAGCCAAACCCAGCTGAGATGTGGCGCTACTGGGTGCCTGCACGTTTTGTGAATTCATATGAGGGGTGGAAATCCGTTGAAGAGCTCGACAAGCGTGCGGACTATATCCTTGCTTGCCATGACAAAGTTGCCAATGCGCGTTCCGATGTCTTTCCATATAAAGGCATGCCGTTGCGCAAACGTCGTCAGTTTATCCCGGGATTCCAGTTCTACTTTGGCGA
>JAHEGL010000003.1:0-2508 GCA_024645145.1 Planktotalea sp. | reverse complement strand
GACAAGATAGCACCTGCGTTGAGGCCGGAAGACGTCGAAGTTTATTTGGCATCACTGGTTCCACCAACCGCAGATAAGCCAGCGTAAGCGAGATGACGGTAGCGATCCAAACCTTGGCTGAGATCGCACACCAGTTCGATGCAATCGTTCTGGATCAATGGGGCGTGCTGCATGATGGTAGCACGCCATACCTTTCTGCACCTACGTGTTTGGCTGGGCTTCACGACGCGGGCGTGCGTTTAGCGGTGTTGTCGAACTCTGGCAAACGCGCCGCGCCAAACGCTGCGCGCATTTCCAGCATGGGATTTGCGCCAGAACTGTTTGAGGTGGTTATGACCTCTGGTGAAGCGCTGTTTCACGACTTTACGATTTCGAGCAATCGCCCGCGTTCTGTATTACCGATTGAGCGCGCGAGAGGCGATGCTGCTGCTTGGGCAGATGGGCTTGATATTTCATTGCCTTCTCGCGTTGAAGATGCCCAAGCAATTTTGCTTATGGGCTTGCCTGATGGCACGAGCTTGGACGAATTTGACAAAGTGCTTGAAGCTGCATTGGCCAAGAACTTACCACTTTATTGTTCTAATCCTGATCTCGCTTCGCCCCGCGCGGGTGGAGAGCTGGTCGTGTCCCCCGGTGCTTTGGCAAAATCCTATCGTGATGCTGGCGGCGTCACACATCTTTACGGTAAACCGCATTTGCCGATTTTTCGCACACTTGAAGCGACACTAAACTGCGCGCCAGATCGGTTGTTGATGGTTGGTGATAGCCTGCACCATGACATTCAAGGCGGCTCAGAGGCAGGTTGGAAAACCTTGCTGATTGAGGGCGGCATACACGCAGCTGATTTAGATGGCACAGGTCCACGAGCCGAGCAGTTGGCCGAAGCGGAAGGCACGCCACGCCCTGATTACACAATGACCCAATTGAGGTAGCACATGGATGATCTTCTAACCCCAGAATTCCGCGCGCTTTCGGCACGCCTCGGCCAAGATCCTTTGCGCGTGCAAGGGCCGGGCGGCAACACGTCGATCAAATCGGGCGCGGTTATGTGGATCAAAGCGTCAGGGACTGAACTTGCGGATGCAGAACGCGAAGATATCTTTGTGGCTGTTGATCGCGATGCGGCCAAGGCCGAGGCGAGCGGGCAGGGCGATAGTAGTTGCAAAGCTACCGTGCTTGATCCGACCTCTGTCAGGCGACCGTCAATTGAAACCACGTTTCATGCGGCTTTGAATTGGACCGTTATCGCGCATACCCATTCCATCGCAACGCTTGTACATGCGATTAGCCCTGAAGGACGCAAGGCTGCGGCGGACAAGCTCGCGGGGTTGCCCGCGGTTTTCGTTCCCTATGCTAAACCCGGTTTGCCGCTGACCCGCGAAATCCTGGCGCGGGTTAGCGTTGAGACGCAGATTATTATCTTGGAGAACCATGGGTTGATTGTTTGCGGGGATTCTGTCGAAGCCGTCGCAACTTTGATGGATGACGTCGAAGGCCGCCTTGCGATGGTGGCGCGTGAAGTATCGAGTGAAATTCCCGAAAAGCCCGCATCTGAAGGATTTGTTTGGGCTGCTGAAAGTTGGATCGCGACTGACGCGCGTGCCACTGCGCTTGCTGTTGCTGGGTCATATTACCCCGATCATGTGGTATTTCTCGGACCAGCTTTGCCAAAGCAAGATCATAAAGGCTCGCCACCCGCGATCGTGGATGCAGACACTGGAGTTTTGCTGCGTGCCAACGCGACCTCGTCTCAAAAGGTAATGCTCACCTGTTTGTCCGACATTCTACGCCGCCTTCCAGAAGACTGGAGCGTCGCGGCGATCGGGGAACATGCAGAAGCAGAATTGTTAGATTGGGATGCGGAGAAATACCGCCAAGCATTGGCTGCGCGCGCATGACGGGATACGCGCTCGGCATTGATCTGGGAACGTCTGGCATCCGCTCTGCGGTGGTTGATGCTTCGGGCGAAGTTCTAGCGAGCGCGCGGGCCGACTACGGGCCGCTTAATCCTGATCGTGTAGACGCAAACCTGTGGTGGGAAGGTGTCACCCGTTGTCTGCTTGAACAGGTGCGCGAGTTGAGAGCACGAAAAATAGACCCATTGATGATTGAACGCATTGCGGTCGATGGCACATCTGGTTCGATGGTCCTTACTGACGCTAAGTTGGCGCCGGTTACGCAGGCTTTGATGTATAATTCTGGGGGCTTCGAAGCTGAGGCGGCGGCAATTTCCCGTCATGCACCTGATCCGCATATCACTCGCGGAACAGGATCTGCTCTTGCGCGGATGTTGCGTTTGCAAAGCGAGGATTGCTACGGCAAGGCCGCGTATTTGATGCATCAAGCGGACTGGATTGCTGCCAAACTCTCGGGGCAAGGCGGCTACTCTGATCATAACAATGCACTAAAAACAGGTTTTGATCCAGAAACAGGCGTCTGGCCAGAATGGGCTGGATTGGCCGGCGTGAAACTTGAGTTGTTGCCAGTGGTGGTTCCTGCTGGAGCCGA
>JAHEGL010000173.1 GCA_024645145.1 Planktotalea sp. | reverse complement strand
TTTGCATCGATTATGTATAAGTATCGCAAGTGGGAAGCGGGAGATCCTTTGCTTTGGTTCGGAGATGTGCAAGCCTAAGCATTCCAAAGACATGAGGAGTGACAATGCGTATCGAAGTTCGTCCAACGACCCCAATCGAAGGCCAAAAACCCTGAACATCGGGGCTGCGCAAAAAGAGGTGGTCCTAGATTTTAGACCAGTTTGCAGCCTTGTTAAGATGGATCACGGTTTCATTTAGGCTGCTAATCTCATTGGTTCTGTTTTGCTGTCATAGGCCTCATTGGGGGTCAATATGCCATGTGTCGAATGCGGGCGCTCGGAGTTGTAGTAGGTCAGCCATTTGCCGATCCCAGACCGCATCTCTGAGCCTGTCTCGAAAGCATTCAGATAGACGCACTCATACTTCAGCGACCGCCACAGCCGTTCGATCATGCGGTTGTCGCGCCATGCGCCTTTACCGTCCATGCTGATCTTAATCTTTGCGTCGACCAGCACGTCGATCCAAGCGCCACTGGTAAATTGGCTGCCCTGATCGGTGTTGAATATCTCCGGCTTGCCGCGCTTGGCCAAGGCCTCCTTCAACGCCTCTACGCAAAAGTCCGCATCCATGCTGTTTGACAGCCGCCAGGCCAGCACCTTGCGGCTGTACCAATCCATTATTGCGACCAGATACAGGAAGCCCCGCCGCATAGGAATGTAGGTAATGTCTGCGCACCAGACTTGGTTTTGTCGGTCGATCACAACGTTCCGCAGCAGATAGGACCAGATCTTATGTTGCGGGTGCTTTTTGCTGGTGTTTGGTTCCTGATAGATCGGAACCAACCGCATGAGGCGCATCAACCGGCGGACACAGTGGCGACCACATGGGTGATTATTGCGCTTCATGAACCGAGCCATCTGACGCGACCCATACCAAGGCGTTTCCAAGAACTGCTTGTCGATGATTTCCATGAATTGCAGATTTTCTGCCCTTTCACCGACGGGCTGATAGTAAAGCCGCGATCGCGACAGCTGCAACAGTTCGCACTGTTTACGCATGCTTAACTTATGATCCCGGCTCACCATTTTTTGCCTCGCGTCCCGAGCAACTGGTGCGAGGCATCGGCTAAAAAATCCCGTTTCACAACAAGCCGGCCAATCTTGGAATGTAACTTGTCGACGTCAGCAGCACTGACCGGTTCGGGCGCTGAGCCTTTGCAGGTAAAGGCAGTCGACATGTTCTCTATCGCTGCACGCTTCCATGTGCCGATCTGAGTGGGATGGACGCCATATTTCTTGGATAGTTCCGCCAGCGTCATCTCCTCGCAGATCGCTTCAAGCGCAACCTTGGCCTTAAACTCTGGCGAATGGTTCTTTCGTTTCTTCATTTCGGATCACTTCTTTCATCATGTGATCCACCTTATCAACTGGTCCGAATTTCCAAACCACCTCTGCTTGGCGTGCTGAGACGGGGTAGAGCCCCTTTTAAGCTCAATGAAAATCGCGACTTGGAAACAACCGCTTGGCTTGATCGCGCGGATGCATTGCGCGCGCGGGTTGGCGACGCGGACGCGGCGCATCATCGGCTTCGGGACGTGTGATTCCGACCTGATCATCAAGGGGGTGACCGAGCTCGTTCAAACGATGTGAGAGGTCTTCAACCTCTTGCGCAATCACATGCACAACAATGCCTTCGCGTTGCAAAAAACCTGTAACGCGGAGCAAGCGCCCCCCCATAACCGCGCGGCGATATTTCTCATAAATTTTCGGCCAAACCACCACATTACTGACCCCTGTTTCGTCCTCAAGTGTCAGGAAAATAACGCCTGAAGCAGTACCCGGCCGTTGACGCGTAATCACTAAGCCGCAGACAGAAATCTTGTGCAGCGGCGCATCTGGTAGTTTGTCATGAGGCGTCAGACCCGCAATGTTGGGACGCAGCAATTCCATCGGATGCGCGCGTAGGGTGAGCCGCATAGAAACGTAATCCTCCACCACTTCTTCACCCAAATGCATCGCTGGCAAAACCACATCAGGTTCGGAAATACTCTCACCATCAATCGGATCATTGAAGAGCGGCAAAGGTTGCTGCCCCCGGATCGCTTTCACCAGCCAAAGGGCATCACGCCGCGTGTGGCCCATGTCTAAAAAGGCATCTGCTTCGGCCAGACGTTCGAGCACGGAAGGCGCAACGCCGGCGCGCAGCCAGACTGCTTCGGGGTCGCGGTAGCCGTTGCCGCGCGCAGCAACGATCCAATCGGCATCCGCCTCGCGAAAGCCTTTGATCTGGCGAAAGCCAAGGCGCAGCGCCAAAGCGCCATCGCCGCGCCGCTCTAACGTATTGTCCCAAGTGCTGGCGTTGACGCAAATGGGGCGCACTTCGATATGATGCTCGCGTGCATCTCGCACGATTTGCGCAGGGGCGTAAAACCCCATGGGTTGGGAGTTCAGCAAAGCACAGGCAAAGACCGCAGGGTGGTGCTTTTTCAGCCAAGCGGAGACATAGACCAGCATCGCAAAGGCCGCCGCATGGCTTTCGGGAAAGCCATATTCGCCAAACCCCTCGATTTGCGCGAAACAGCGCTGCGCGAAGCCCTGATCGTATCCACGCGTGAGCATGCCATCGATGAAACGGTCCTTAAAGGTACTGATCGTGCCCATGCGCCGAAAGGTGGCAAGGGAGCGGCGCAGTTGGTCCGCCTCTGCCGGATCAAAGCCTGCGGCGACGACGGCGATTTGCATTGCTTGTTCTTGGAAAAGTGGCACGCCGAGGGTTTTACCGAGCACATCTTCGAGCTCTTTTGAGGGGAAATGTACCTCTTCGTGGCCTTGGCGACGGTTGATATAGGGGTGCACCATGCCGCCCTGAATGGGGCCGGGGCGCACGATGGCGACTTCGATCACAAGATCATAAAACTTGCGCGGTAACATGCGCGGCAGGAAGTTCATCTGCGCGCGAGATTCGACTTGAAATACGCCAACCGCATCGGCAACGCAGAGCATATCGTAGGTCTCAGGGTCCTCTTGCGGGACCGTCGCGATGGATAGGATTTTGCGATCGTGCTGCTGCAACAGATCAAAGGATTTGCGGATACAACTGAGCATTCCAAGGCCCAAAATATCCACCTTGAGAATGCCCAAAGTGTCGATGTCATCCTTGTCCCATTCGATAACGGTGCGGTCCTCCATCGCGGCGTTCTCAATCGGGCACAATTCATCAAGCCGTTCTTTTGTAATGACAAATCCGCCCACATGTTGCGAGAGGTGCCGAGGGAAGCCGATGATTTCCCCGATGAGACGGATGGTCTGCGCAAGGCGGCGATCCTCTAGGTTCAGGCCGAGTTCGCGCACGCGTTCTGGATCTGCCCCTTTGTCCGATTGACCCCAAATTTGGCTCGATAGACCTGCCGTCACATCTTCACTCAGCCCCATAACTTTGCCCACTTCGCGGATCGCGCCGCGTGTGCGGAAATGGGTCACGGTGGCGCAGAGCCCTGCACGGTGACGGCCATATTTAGCGTAGATGTGTTGGATCACTTCTTCGCGGCGCTCATGCTCGAAATCCACATCGATATCAGGCGGCTCTGCGCGCGCTTCCGACACGAAACGCTCGACGACCATGGTGATTACTTCTGGGCTGACCTCAGTAATGCCGAGCAGATAACACAGGATCGAATTGGCGGCAGATCCGCGCCCTTGGCAGAGGATCCCTTGGGAGCGCGCGAATTGCACGATGTCATGCACGGTCAGGAAATAGGTAGGGAAATTCAGCGCCTTGACCAGCTTAAGCTCTTTCTTGATCTGCGCTTTCGCTTTTTCTGTCGCGCCATTGGGATACCGCTGCATCATGCCCTCATAGGCGAGGCGGGTCAGACGTTCTTGGGGCGGTTCGCCTTCGCTGATTTCATCGGGGTATTCATAAGACAGCTCGCTTAGGCAGAAACTACAGCGCGCGGCGATT
>JAHEGL010000167.1:778-3954 GCA_024645145.1 Planktotalea sp. | reverse complement strand
AAGACGCCGTAGACGCCGACAAAAAATAGTCCTTTGACAATTGCTTAAGTTTTTTTGCAACACCGCTGGGTCAGAATCAAACTAATAGAATTGGCGCATTTCGACTTGTATGCTATCTTTAGATTAATAAGCGCCAAAAGAGCGCATCTAGGCAGAAGATCGAGCGGTCAACTGCACCCAAAATTTTGTTAGTTTGCGCAGTATTTTTTGCTCCTATGGGTGGTATTATGAGTAATAAAGAAGGCGTGTTGACTCTGCGTCACAAGGCATTTTCAGAACGTTTACGCACTGAACACAGTGAGCCCCCCCCGGGCGGACGGTGTTGGACGCTGAACAAGACCTCGGCACAGGCGCGATTGCTTTCCAGCTCTCCCAAAGCGGCAAGCGGCTTTTGTTTCGCGCCGCTGATCTTGAGCGGAAAACGAAATTGCGTGCTGCCAAAGCCGGGCAGAACTAGCGATGGCCACCTATACTGTAGAAGCATTTCGCTGGAGCGGTACGGGGTATAACTCGATTTACAACACCTCCTACACTGCTTTTTTGGATGACAATGACGGCAGTTTCCAAGGTGGCGGCGATGCGTCAGAGACCGTAACGATCAATGGGCGCGCGGCTGGCAGCACCAATTCTGCGCCTTACGCAATTGATGTGAGTTTCACCGACACGCTTGGTAATCCGCACGTGGAAACGTTCTTTTTCTTCAATACCAGTGCCGCGCCATCAGGTTGGTATTTCGTTCCTGCACCGGGGTCTGCATTTACGGTTGGTGCCACGCTGGGACCTATCAAAGCCATACGACGGGCTGGACGTATTCTTCGGTTGTTTGTTTTGCCGAAGGCACTTTGATTGAAATTGATCAAGGCGCGCGTGCGGTTGAAACTTTAGAACCAGATACGCTGATTGCCTTGGCAGGTGGTGGTTTTGCGCGATTGCGATTGAACCTGCTCAGTGAGATTTCAGCGCAACAAATGCAGCAATATGAAAACCTGCGCCCTGTTCATATTACCGCTGGTGCGCTTGGCGAAGGTTTGCCCAAGCGGGATTTGCGTGTATCGCGTCAGCATCGCTTACAGGTCAGTTCGCCGATTGCGGCGCGTATGTTTGGTGAGGCTGATGTGCTGGTCGCCGCGGTTCGGCTGATTGAAATGCCGGGCATCTATATTGATCCGAACGAAGATGCGTTGAACTATTATCATTTGGTCTTTGATCATCATCAGGTTGTTCTTGCGGAAGGGGCACCGGCCGAGAGCTTTTATACTGGCCGTGAAGCGATTGCCGCGCTTAATCCTGATGCGCGTGGTGAAGTTTTGACGCTTTTTCCACATCTTGCACGCAAGAAACGCGTGATGAAGCCTGCTCAAATAATTCCAGCGCGTGTTCAGCAAAAACAGCTCATTGCGCGGCATATTCGCAATGAAAAGCCGCTTTTGAACCTTAGTGCGGCGCAAGTTAGCCTTGCGCAGGGCTCTGCATTCTAAGTAGCATAATCTTACAAGGTGCTGCCCTGTTATAGGGGTGGAGAATTGGGAAACTGGTGGAAATCCGGTGCTGCCCCCGCAACGGTGTTGGTGAGAGATTGAGTAAGACCACTGGAGCGAGCGCTCTGGGAAGGTGTTTGATCAGGGTTAATCAATTAACCACTCGCCCTAAGCCCGGAAACCAGCCTTGCAGATAACCGAAACCGCGGGTGGCGGAGCAGGCGAAACACGCGCTGCTCTTGCTGGGTTTGATGTGTTTCCTCTGCTCAGTCATTCGCACCAAAACGTCGCCCCGGGGTGTGGGCAAAAGGAGCAAAAATGACGGCACAACAAATATTTAGAGCATTGCAAGATGTCGATGGCAGCGCCCACGCGCATGTTCAAGCCGCAAAAGCAGGGTTTCTTGAATGGGCTATGACTTTGCCGAAGGGGTCAAACGCGTCCAAAGAGGCGCAGCTCGCATTGCCCCTGTTTGGCGATTTTTCCCATACGGCTGAAGCCGCAGACCTGTTTGTAAGCTACCTGCGCGATGCCAGTCAGCCGCTGCCAAATCCGAAACGACGCGGTGGTGCTGCGGGCAAACGGCGCGTGCTTCACTGAAGCGACATATTTGGTCGCTTTTATAAAGTCTTGTTGCCGATGGCTTGCTAAATATCCTTAACAAAATGGGAGATACTGCATGCTAAGTGAAGCCAAACACCGCACCGAGCGTTTACAAATCGAGATGCAAGCGCGTGGCATAAGCCATGCTGTTTTCACATCAGAAAGTTCTGTTGCCTATCTTGCGGGCTTTTGGGGTTATCTCGGGATTGAGTTTGGCCGCCCGAGCATGCTTGTCGTGCGCGCCGAGGGTGAACCAAGTGTGATTACGCCGCTCATGGAAAGCGAAATGGTCGCTGAAATGACTTGGGTTGAAGATATCCACCGCTGGGAAGATGCGGGTCAAAACTCTTGGGGCAGGGCCTTGTCGGCGTGTTTGCCTGATGCGCCTGATCAAATCTGGATCGAACAAATGGATGTGCCCGCCATTGTGCGCCACTACATTGATGAAAAATATCGCGGCGTTGAGCTTTGCGATATCGGCCCAATTCTTGGTGCGCAAAGAATGATTAAGTCACCGCTTGAGATTGAGGTCATGAAGCAAGCAGGCGAAATCGCGGGCGCTATGATGGCGGCGGCGCATGGCTCGCTTCGGGTTGGTGCGCAGGAATATGAAAGTGCGCTGGCTGTGATTGATGCCGGCACACGCAAAGCAGCTGGGTTTCTGACGGATCAAGGCTGGGAGCGGTTTGTGTCCCCGATGATCCATAACTTACAAATTCTGCAAAGCGGGCGTGATACGTCTATGGTGCATCGCCGCGCATCTGTGAAAGCCTACGAAAAAGCAGATCCCGTCTATTTCTGTTTCTGCAATATGGCGCAATTTAAGCAATATAAGCTTGGCTTTGACCGTATGTTCCACGTGGCCGACGTCACTGACGAAGCAGCACGTGTTCAGCAAGCCGCGATTGATGCACAACAGGCGGCGATTGCTGCGATCAAACCAGGTGTTACAGCAGAAAGTGTGGCCGCCGCCGCCGATGTAATTTACGCCGAGCGCGGCTACGCAACAGGCTATCGTACGGGCCGATCAATCGGTGTCGCTTATCTTGAAGCGCCTGAGTTGAAAGCGGGCGATACGACGATTTTGCAGGCTGG
>JAHEGL010000167.1:0-765 GCA_024645145.1 Planktotalea sp. | reverse complement strand
CATTTCGGTGGATGGTGTGACGGCCGGGCGAATCGGCGACAGTATTGTGGTGACGGAAAATGGGGCTGAATATCTGACCAATTATCCGCGCCAGCTGCTCGTGACGCCGAATTAGACCGATGCTTTCCTTAGCAATAGCGCAAGCGCCGTCTGATCTAGCTGATTGGACTGCGCGTATGGCGTGGCTTGAAGCGCATTTACCCGAGGTCGCAGCACAGGGTGCGGATTTGCTTGTGTTGCCAGAGCTGTTTGCTTGCGGTTATTTTATTGGCGATCAACTGCAACACCGCGCAGAGCCTCGTGATGGTGAAACTGCCAAGCAGCTTCAAAAACTTGCGCAAGCGCATGGGCTTGCAATCCATTGTGGCTACGCTGAACGCAGCGGTGAGACGCTATATAATAGCGCGATTTGTATTGGGCCAGACGGTGTTTTGCTTGGTCATCAACGCAAACTTGCAATTCCGCCGGGGTTTGAGCGCGACTTTCTGGCACCGGGCGATGGCGTTTCGGTGTTTGAATTTCGTGGTTTCAAAATTGCGACTTTGATTTGCTATGACGCAGAGTTTCCTGAAACGTTCAGGCATGTGGCTGCACTCGGCGCAGAGCTGGTTTTGGTGCCCACGGCGCTTGGCGCTGATTGGAATTGGGTGGCCGAAACGATGATTCCCACACGCGCTTATGAAAACGGTGTCTTTCTGGCTTATGCAAATGGCGCTGGTCAGCAAGGCGAAATGTCATTCTTGGGCAAAAGCGTTATCGCCACAC
>JAHEGL010000163.1 GCA_024645145.1 Planktotalea sp. | reverse complement strand
GCTGCGCAGATGATTTCTTACGAAGTTTCTATCGGCTTGATTATTATCGGTATTATCCTCTCATCCGGCTCGATGAACTTTGGTGCAATCGTGGCTGCACAGGATAGCGATTACGGATTGCTGAGCTGGTATTGGTTGCCGCATTTCCCGATGTTGGTGTTGTTCTTTATCTCAGCGCTTGCTGAAACGAACCGACCCCCATTCGACCTTCCCGAAGCGGAATCGGAATTGGTTGCGGGCTATCAGGTGGAATATTCCTCAACGCCGTTCCTGCTCTTCATGATTGGTGAACTCGTCGCGGTCGTTCTGATGTGCGCGCTGATCTCGCTGATGTTCTTCGGCGGATGGCTGTCACCAATCCCAGGCTTGCCAGATGGCATCTTCTGGATGGTGAGTAAAATGCTCTTGGTGTTCTTCTTCTTCTCCATGGTGAAGGCGATCACACCGCGTTACCGCTACGACCAGTTGATGCGTATCGGTTGGAAAATCTTCCTGCCTTTGAGCTTGGCTTGGGTCGTGTTCGTGGCATTTGCTGCAAAATTTGGATGGTTCTGGGGCGTTTACGCGCGCTGGACAGTAGGGGGTTAACCAATGGCTGACTTCGATTATGGCCGCGCGGCCAAGTACTTCTTGCTTGCGGATTTCGTTAAGGGTTTCGGCCTAGGTTTGCGCTACATGTTCGCGCCGAAAGTGACGCTGAACTACCCGCATGAGAAGGGTCCTTTGTCCCCGCGCTTTCGCGGTGAGCATGCGCTGCGCCGTTACCCGAATGGCGAAGAGCGTTGCATCGCGTGTAAACTTTGCGAAGCGGTTTGCCCTGCGCAAGCGATCACCATTGATGCGGAACCCCGCGATGATGGCAGCCGCCGTACTACGCGCTATGACATCGACATGACCAAATGCATCTACTGCGGCTTCTGCCAAGAAGCTTGCCCTGTTGATGCTATCGTCGAAGGTCCGAACTTTGAATTTGCCACCGAAACCCGCGAAGAGCTGTTCTACGACAAGGACAAACTGCTAGAGAACGGCGATCGTTGGGAAGCGCAGATTGCGCGCAACCTTGAGATTGATGCGCCTTACCGATGACTGATCCAAACAACCCCTTTGCCATGATGATGGCCCAGGCTCAGGAGATGGCGAAAGCTTTCAATCCTGCGCTTTCGGGTGCGTCGACTCAGGCAATGGAAAAGCTTTGGCCGACGATGACGAAGGACATGATGGAAATGTCGTTCGGCAAAGGCGCGTCCAAAGAGGGGTTGGATGCGAAAACGCGGCTTTTGTTAACCCTCGCTGGCTTGACCATGCAGGGTGCGCAGAACGAAACGCAGCTTAGAATGACTGTGCGGCACGCGATTGAAGCGGGTGCCACCAAAGACGAAGTGACTGAGACCATTGCACAAATGTCAATGTTCGCAGGCCTCCCCGCCATGAGCCGCGCGATGGAATTCGCGACAGAGGTTCTATCAGAGACCAAGGATGATGAGACATGAGCGTCGCCGTATTTACCTTTTACCTATTCGCGATCTGCACGATCACGGGTGGCCTGTTCACGGTGATCAGCCGTAACCCCGTACACTCGGTCTTGTGGTTGATCCTTGCGTTCTTGTCCTCTGCGGGCCTGTTCGTTTTGCTCGGCGCGGAATTCGTGGCGATGCTATTGATCATTGTTTACGTCGGCGCGGTCGCGGTTTTGTTCTTGTTTGTGGTCATGATGCTCGACATCGACTTTGCGGAACTCAAAGCGGAAATGGCGAAGTACATGCCACTTGCTTTGCTCATCGGTCTTGTGTTGCTCATGCAATTCACCATGGCCTTTGGCGTTTGGGAAAGCAGTGAGCAAGCAGAAGGTCTGCGTGATGCTGTAACGCCAACGGATGCGCACAACACCGAAGCGCTGGGGCTGCTTCTCTATGACAAGTACTTCTTAATCTTCCAGCTGTCTGGCTTGATCCTATTGGTCGCTATGATTGGCGCGATTGTTCTGACATTGCGTCACCGCACCGATGTAAAGCGCCAAGATGTTATGGCGCAGATGCACCGTGACCCGGCGACAGCGATGGAGCTGAAAGACGTAAAACCGGGGCAGGGGCTTTAGGCCGTTGATCCGCACTCATTATTAAGCCTGCATGGGCAAACACTGGCGATAGCCATCGCCAAGAATAAAAGAACTGAGGGACGACATGATCGGACTAGAACATTACCTGACAGTGGCTGCGACGCTGTTTGTCATTGGTATCTTTGGCCTTTTTGTGAACCGCAAGAATGTCATTATCCTGCTTATGTCGATTGAGCTGATGCTATTGGCGGTGAATATTAACTTCGTCGCCTTCTCCAGTTTCCTTGGGGATCTGGTGGGGCAAGTCTTCACGCTCTTTGTTCTGACCGTTGCTGCGGCTGAGGCTGCGATTGGCCTTGCGATCCTCGTTTGCTTCTTCCGCACACGCGGAACGATTGCGGTCGAAGACGTCAACGTGATGAAGGGCTGATCAGATGGAAACACTCATTCTTTTCGCGCCTCTCGTCGGGGCTCTGATCGGTGGATTTGGCTGGCGTCTCACGGGTGAGCGCGCGGCGATGTGGATCACCACAGGCCTGCTTTTTGTCTCTTGTTTCTTTAGCTGGATCGTCTTTTTAACCTTCGACGGTGTAACAGAGAAAATTCAGATCCTGCGTTGGATCGAAAGTGGCAGCCTAAGCACAGATTGGGCGATCCGTATGGACCGTCTGACCGCGATCATGCTGATCGTGATCACCACTGTCTCCGCGCTCGTACACCTTTATTCCTTTGGCTACATGGCCGACGATCCCCAGTGGAAAGAGGGCGAAAGCTACAAGCCACGCTTCTTCGCCTACCTGTCGTTCTTTACCTTTGCGATGTTGATGCTCGTCACGTCCGACAACCTTGTGCAGATGTTTTTTGGCTGGGAAGGGGTTGGCGTTGCGTCCTACCTTCTGATCGGCTTTTACTACCGCAAACCATCCGCAAATGCGGCTGCGATCAAAGCCTTTGTGGTTAACCGTGTGGGTGACTTCGGTTTCGCGCTGGGTATCTTTGGGCTATATTATCTGACTGATAGCGTCAAATTCGATGACATCTTTGCAGCAGCGCCTGCGCTGGCTGAGACCACGGTTCAGTTCCTGTGGGCTGAATGGAACGCTGCGAACTTGCTGGCCTTCTTGTTGTTCATCGGTGCGATGGGCAAATCAGCGCAGCTGTTCCTGCACACATGGTTGCCGGACGCGATGGAAGGGCCAACGCCTGTGTCCGCCTTGATCCACGCGGCGACCATGGTGACGGCAGGTGTCTTCCTTGTCTGCCGTATGTCGCCTTTGATGGAATATGCGCCAGAAGCAACGGCGTTCGTAACGTTCCTTGGCGCAACGACAGCCTTTGTGGCCGCGACCATCGGTCTGGTTCAAAACGACATCAAGCGCGTGATTGCCTATTCAACCATGTCCCAGCTTGGCTACATGTTCGTCGCAGCAGGCGTTGGTGCATACTCGGTTGCGATGTTCCACCTTTTCACACACGCATTCTTCAAAGCGATGTTGTTCTTGGGGGCGGGTTCCGTGATCCACGCGATGCATCACGAGCAGGACATGCGTAACTACGGTGGTTTGCGCAAAAAGATCCCATACACTTTCACAGCGATGCTGATTGGAACGCTCGCGATCACGGGTGTTGGTATTCCACTTACAGGGTGGATTGGTTTCGCTGGTTTTGCGTCCAAGGATGCCGTGATCGAGAGCGCGTTTGCGGCGGATCCGATGGGCTATGCCTTCTGGATGTTGGTGATCGCGGCACTGTTCACGTCATTCTATAGCTGGCGTTTGATGTTCTTGACGTTCTTCGGCAAGCCACGTGGCGACAAGCATACGCATGAACACGTACATGAAAGCCCGATGGTCATGTTGATCCCGCTAGGTGTGTTGAGCATCGGTTCGATCTTTGCGGGTGC
>JAHEGL010000158.1 GCA_024645145.1 Planktotalea sp. | reverse complement strand
AAGCATCTTTTGTGTTAGGATTGATCAAGAAACCGCAAAACTGCGTTTTTTTCTCACAGTTCCAGAAGCACGCGGCAAGGGGCTCGGCCGATTTCTTTTGGACCATTGTATGAGTTTCGCAAAACAAACTGGATATAAAAAAATGACACTTTGGCCGCATGAAAGCCATTTGGCCGCTTGTGCGCTTTATTTGGCGACCGGTTGGTCTTGTGCTTCGTCTAAGCCCGTTTTGTCTTTCGGGGTTCCTTTGATTGAACAACAATGGGAAATCACTCTGTAGACGTCGAAAAGGGTCTTGCAATCAAACTTTGCTAAAGTTACATCGCCTGTGTGTGCCGCCTTAGCTCAGTTGGTTAGAGCACTGGTTTGTGGAACCAGGGGTCCCCCGTTCAAGCCGGGGAGGCGGTACCATCACCCCCCACAGTTCTCACTTCTGGCGCTACGATTTAAAGTGCTGTTGACCAAGATGGGTAATCAGAAGCAAAATATGTGATGGACAGCACGCGATCAATTCCAACTCTTGACGATGTGGCGAAAGTTGCAGGCGTATCTACGGCGACAGTTTCGCGGTGTTTAAACACGCCAGACAGGGTTGTCGAGCGCACGCGCAAGCGTGTGATGGCAGCGGTAGAGGAGTTGGGCTACACGCCTAATTTTGGTGCGCGTGTTATGGCCGCCAAACGCACATTTACCATTGGTGCGATCATCCCAACGATGGACAACGCTATATTCGCCCGAGGTTTACAGGCGTTTCAAGAGGAGTTGCACGCGCGCGGCTACACGCTTTTGGTGTCCAGTTCAGCGTATCAGCCAAAGGTTGAAGAAGAACAAATACGCGCATTAATTGCGCGCGGGGCTGATGGGTTACTGCTCATCGGCTATGACAGAGACGCGTCGGTCTACGAGTATTTAGAACGTCAGCAAGTGCCTGCGTTGATCGCTTGGGCCTATTCCGATGCCAACCCGCGACCTGCAATTGGTTTTGACAATCGCGCCTCCATGCATGCGCTTGCGGAAGCGGTTATTGCGAAAGGCCATCGAAAAATCGGCGTCATTTCAGGCGTGTGTCAAGGAAATGATCGCGCAACACAGCGACTAGAAGGCGTTAAAGACGCGTTGCGCGAAGCCGGATTTAACCCGGATGCCATGCCCATTGTTGAAACCACCTATGAGATTGAAAATGGCGGAAACGCGTTAGAACAGCTGCTCGCGCAATCCTCAGACCTGAGCGTGATCATGTGTGGCAACGATGTCCTTGCGGTCGGCGCGTTGCTGCGCGCTAAACAGTTGGGGCTAGCGGTGCCAGAAGACCTTTCCATCACCGGTTTTGACGACATTGAACTCGCGCAGATTGTATCACCGCTGCTGACCACAGTTCATGTTCCACACCGTCAAATGGGCCGGCAAGCCGCGATCGAGCTCACCTCATTGGTCGAAAAAACCAGCGTTGGTAAGTCCTTGGAGCTGAAAAGCCATCTAAAAATCCGTGGATCTTTAAGCGTCCCCAAGTCCAACCTTTAAAAGCGGATCGTATACATGCAGCCGGCACCTGTTGCGACGGCGTCTGCGGCATCCACCACGCCACCAAAACGACTATCGTAGAGCTCTTTGGCGATTCCTGCACTAATCGCGGCGGCACATCCGCTTATGGCGTTTTGCGTTTTCGATGCTGTGTATTTTGATGCAGCGGCACCCGCGACAAAGTGCAAGGTTTTATTATTAGCGCAGCCGCTCAAAGCGAGAAAACCACACAGATGTATCGAACGTCTCACGTACGTCTCCAATCTTGAAAAGGATTTTAGAGGCAGTGAGAGGATGCGACTTTTGCCGCAGGCCATTAAGGATGTGTTAACTTAAGCGCAGGCACAGCACTTGATCAATCATCAAATAAACAACTGGTTAATGTGTTTTTTTGAATTCTATTCGGGGGTAATTTGCAGACGTTGACGCAGTTTGCCAGTGAGACGATCAAAGATCAAAATCTCATCGGTTTGGGTCACAATCCCATACCAGCTTTCGCCCAAGGTTACGGCCTTCGCCTCGACCCCCTCAGGCAAAACCACGTTTTCCGGCAACATCGCAGGTTTGTAATTCAAGCGGATGACAAGCAGCGCGATTATCAATACAACGCCGCCAATCATCACTGCCGTCAACACAGTCACCAGACGGCGCAGGAATCGCAATTGCGCGGGTTCTTCAATCTCTTGCTCAGGGGGCAGCATGGGCTCGTCCAAAATTACCTTCGCGGTTCAGGAAGATCCGCCGACGCGTCTTGATAAAGCGCTTTCGCGTGATGTGCCAGAGAGCGCATCGCTTTCACGCACGCGCATCGCGAAGTTGCTCGAAGCGGGTGCAATCACGATCAACGGCACCATCCAAACCGATCCGAAAGCCAAGATCACTAAAGGCGCGCAGGTCGAAATCATCGTAGAAGAGGCGGTGGATAGTCACATTGAGCCAGAGGATATTGCGCTCGACATTATCTTTGAGGACGACGACCTGATCGTTGTGAACAAGCCCGCAGGCATGGTTGTGCATCCCGCACCGGGGACGCCCTCTGGAACACTTGTGAACGCGCTTTTGCACCATTTCGCGGGTAAGCTTTCTGGCGTTGGTGGCTCCAAACGCCCGGGTGTTGTTCATCGAATTGACAAAGAAACCAGTGGCTTGCTGGTCGTTGCCAAATCCGATGCAGCACATCATGGCCTTGCCGCTCAGTTCGCAGCGCACACCGCTGAACGCGCGTATCTCGCGGTAACACAAGGGGCGCCGGAAGCCTCTAATCCACGTATACGCGGTGTGCGCGGAGTGAGCTTTGAAACAGGGGGCGTGCTGAAGATTACAACTCAACTCGCACGCCACAAACATGACCGCCAACGCCAAGCGGTTCTTTTTGAGAATGGTCGACACGCAGTAACACGTGCGCGGACGATTGAGCGTTTTGGAAATCCGCACTGTCTTGCGCTTGTAGAATGTCGCCTTGAAACAGGGCGCACACATCAAATTCGCGTTCATATGGCGCATGTTGGTCACGGTTTGCTGGGTGATCCAACATATGGCGGGCGTCGCAAATTGCCTGCAAAAGCGCTTAGCGAAGTCGGTTTGGAGGCGGTTGAGACCTTTAATCGTCAAGCCCTACACGCGGCTTTGCTCGGGTTTGAGCATCCGATAAGTGGTGAATTGTTGCGGTTTGAGGCGGAACTGCCTGAAGATATGGCCCATTTGTTACAAAATTTACGTTCTTAAGCCCCTGCACAGCACATGCGCGTGAGCGCGCGGACACATATCTGGAAAATGCGCGTCCATAGGCTCACTTTTAAATCAACACCGCGAACCTGCGGGGTCTTGAAACACGATGATGGCGTTATTTACTGAATGTTAACGCGATATATATAAAGGGCAGGGACATGGCCAATTACGCAAATCTACCCGCACCAACGCCTGAAGGTGGCTTAAACCGCTACATGCAGGAAATCCGGAAATTCCCATTGTTGGAGCCGGAAGAAGAATACATGCTCGCTAAACGCTGGGTCGAAAAGCAAGACACAGCAGCGGCTCATAAGATGGTCACGTCTCACCTGCGTCTCGCGGCGAAGATTGCCATGGGCTACCGCGGATATGGTCTGCCACAAGCGGAAGTCGTGTCTGAAGCGAACGTCGGTTTGATGCAAGCGGTGAAGCGATTTGACCCTGAAAAGGGCTTCCGCCTCAGCACATATGCGATGTGGTGGATCCGCGCGGCTATCCAGGAATATATCCTGCGCAGCTGGTCGTTGGTGAAACTCGGCACAACATCGGCGCAGAAGAAGCTATTCTTCAACCTGCGCAAAGCGAAAAACCGCATTGGTGCGTTGGAAGAAGGCGACATGCGTCCTGAAAACGTTGCTCGGATCGCCCATGATTTGGGTGTGACGGAAACTGAAGTGATTTCCATGAATCGTCGTATGTCAGGTGGCGACGCG
>JAHEGL010000153.1 GCA_024645145.1 Planktotalea sp. | reverse complement strand
GGCTTCATTGATCGCTATCCAGCGGAACTGTCTGGCGGACAAAAACAACGCGTCTGCATTGCACGTGCGCTCGCTGCCAAACCAAAGCTGATTATTTGTGATGAGGTCACATCCGCCCTTGATCCATTGGTCGCCGATGGCATCCTGAAACTGTTGCTCGATCTGCAAAAACGCGAAGATGTGGCCTATCTCTTCATCACCCACGACCTTGCCACCGTGCGCGCGATCGCCGACAGCATCGCCGTGATGTATCAAGGCCGCGTCGTGCGCTACGGTACAAAATCCGAAGTGCTGAGCCCGCCCTTTGACGACTATACCGACTTACTGCTTAGCTCCGTTCCTGAAATGAAGCTCGGTTGGCTCGAAAATGTCATCGCAACCCGCAAAATGGAAAGCGCAGGGAACTAAAACAAAGCCGCACTCTGCTTCATTTTTCCAAATAAACTCCCGCCGGAGGCTCCCATGAAACGCAAACTCCTCCTCATCATCCTCGATGGTGTCCCCCTGCGCAACTGGGCACGCTTGTTTGGCAACCTTGAGGGCTGGGTCGCGAATGGAACAGCTCAGAAATGGACAATGACCAGTGTGCTGCCCTCCATTTCAGCGAGCTGCTACGCGTCCATTCACACAGGCGTCACACCACAGGAACATGGCTGCACAGGCAACGGCAACGTTTTTCGCATAAAACAACCCGATCTGTTTTCCGAGATCAGAAAAGCGGGCGGCACGACAGGCGCGGTTACGCATTCATTCTGGTCTGAATTTTTCAACCGCCACCCCTTCGATTACGTGCGCGATATCGAATATGATGAACCGGAAAGCACAACGATCAATCATGGTCGGTTCCATTCGATGACGGGCTATGGGCATGCGAACCAAATGACGCCGTCAGATCTAGATCTCTTCGCAACGCTCACAAATCTCGCGGGGCGTTTCGATCTGAATTACGGGATTTTGCACACCTGTACCCTTGATAGCATGGGGCATCGTTTTCAGCACGAAAGCCACGAAATGGATCACGCCTGTTTTGTGATGGATGAAATGTTGGCCCCGTTCATCCCACGCTGGCGAGACATGGGCTACGAGGTGATTGTGACAGCAGATCATGGTCAAGACACACGGGGTCATCATGGCGGAAACGATCCCTTGCAACAGGAATTTGCGCTTTATTATTTTGGCGACGCACAAGGCCCTGATGCGGGAACACCCCTCCACCAGCTTCAACTTGCGCCTAGCATTCTAAATCGCCTCGGCGCGCCAATCCCTGCAAGCATGAAGGCTGACCCTTTCCTACCCGCGTAACACCTGTTTGAAAGAAACCCGAGCGCCTTTAGTAAGGCCAATCGTCCAAGGCCAAAGCAGCGATTGCGTCCGTAATTCGTTTGAAACTTGCAGCCGACCGTTTGGACATATGCCGCGCGCGCAGGTGTCCATGGACCAAGCCCGCTTCATCAACTCGGTGCACGCGCACGCCTGCGGCTTTTAAGGCCTGCTCATAGTCGATACCATCATCACTTAACGGATCACATTGTGCCGTGTTGATCACAGTCGGGGGCAAGCCCTCAAATGTGGTGTCTTGCAAAGGCGCGTAGCCTGGATCCCCAACAGGCTCATCGCCGTCCAAGCGCACATCGCGGTAGATCACGATGTCGTCGCGCGTCAGCATAGGGGCATCCGCGAATTCCAAGTAGGACCCTTTGTCAAAATCCCCACCAAGACCCGGATACACAAGTACCTGACCTTTGATCATCAAGTCCGACCCCCGCGCCATATGAGAAACGCAAGCGGCAAGATTACCCCCAGCACTATCACCGCACAGCACCAGCGCCTTACCTGTTTCAACAGACACAGCCGCAGACGCTGCCATAGCATCCTCAAACATCGCGGGGTGCTTATGCTCTGGTGCCATACGGTAATCGACAGACACCACATCCAAACCCGTCGCTGCACAGATCTCTGCGCAGACATCATCGTGGCTTTCCAAGCCTCCGACAACAAAACCGCCGCCATGGAAATACATCACAACAACATCACTGCCACCGCTGTTGTAATGGCGGCACGGAACGCCGCCATAAGCGCGATCCTTGGCTGCTACACCCTCTGGATAAGAAACGCGAAAGGCAGCGCACATGCCATCATAAATCCGGCGCTGATCTTCAACCCCGTAGGTGGCTGTGTCAGGTGGATAAAAACTGTTGGTTTTCTCGATAAATGCCCAAGTCTCTGCATCAATGAGCTTTTGATAATCGGCCATCTCGCCCTCCCGTTTCTTCGTGTTTGAGCAAGACAATGAGCGCCACGACTGTCAAGGCAACACCGCCCAAAATAAGCCCTTTAGGTGCGCCGTGGCCTAATCCGATTTCCCACAAGATCACCCATGAGGGAATAAGATACGTGTAAGCCATCACCTTTGCCCCGGGCAGCCTTAAGGAAGCAAATTGACCCAGCACAAACGTGGCTGCTGTCGCAAAGATCGACACATAAAAAATGGTGATCCAGACAATATTTGGCAAAGCCGCGTAATTGGTGCTCCATAGGGCTGACCAGCTCCACACCAGCAACACAAGAATACCGCCTATTGTTGTGCCAAACGAAAACAAAAAAGCGCTTTCGCCACGATTCAACAAGCGCACGAGCGGGATGTAGATGGCATGACAAACGCAGCCCCAAAAATAGATGATCTCACCCTTACCGACCTCAAAAAGGATAAAGGCAGACCAATCAGCACGGAAAATGACCCAAAGTGCGCCAAGCGCGCCGATGGCAAGCCCAGCCGCAATGCGCAGCGTTGTTATTTGTCGCAGCAACACAAATGAAGCGATCGCGGTTATAATCGGTGTGAGCGTGAATACCGCCGCCGCAGAAACAGCTGGCGCTGTTTTCAAACCTGCAAACATCAGCACAAAGTAGGTCGCAAACACCCCCCCGAGCAGAACATACCGCCAAACAGCCGTCACATTTTCTGCTTTAAGCTCGCCCCGAAAACCACAAAGCGCACCAAGGACAAGGGCTGCAATGCCAAAGCGCAAAACAGTCACAAGTTCTGGCGCAACGAACAGCGAGGCCATCGCACCAAGCGAAAAAGACCCAGCGACCAGCATAGAAAACAACAACATCGCACCGTGACCACGAAGTGCGTCGCTCATGAAATATCCCAACTTTTGGCTTGTTCTTTTACAAACCTTAAGAAGGCTTGGACTTTGGCTGTGCGATGTAAATCGACATGCGTGACCAACCAAAGTTGCACATTCCAATCATCACGCGAGGACGAAATTTGCACCATATTTTTATGGCTCTCGGCATCATGCACATTCATAAAGCCGATCCCTGCACCAGCGCGGATCGCAAGCTCCATCGCACGATTGTCTGTAGAGCGGAAAACAACGTTTTCGCGGGGAACATTTTTCATTAGCCATTGAAAGAAGGGGGATCTGTTATTTTCTGCATCATGCCCGACAAAACGATGCTGGCCATATTCGCTTTCGTCTTTCGGCATGCCAAAGCGATCAATATAGCTTTGCGCAGCATAAAGCCCGATGGGAGTTTTCACGAAAGCCTGCACCACATTGTCAGGCTGATCTGGCACGCGTCCTGCACGCACCGCAACATGTGCTTCGCCGTATTCAAGTCGAAACAAACGGTCTCCGGTCAAATAGCGCAACGTGACATCCGGATAGGTTTGTTGAAACGCTGTCAGCGTAGGGGCCATCAAGGGGGTAAGCCCGATAAGCGAGGTAACAACCAATTCGCCAGAGACCTCGTCACCCTTACCCTTAACGCGCCCTGAAAGTTGGCTGAATTGTTCATCTGTCGCTTGCGCAACACGGCACAAATCCTGGCCCGCTTCGGTCGGCGTGTATCCACGCGCATGCCGCTGGAAAAGCTTCACACCAAGACGCGATTCAAGTGCATCCACATGACGGATAACAGTCGCATGATGCACACCCAAAACATCTGCCGCGCCGCTTACGG
>JAHEGL010000419.1:442-4010 GCA_024645145.1 Planktotalea sp. | reverse complement strand
AGCCCTGATCGCATGGTGTCCATGAAGGTTGCCACAGATGCGTAAGCTGGCGATTGCCATGTGCCTGTTCGCGAGCCCTGCGCTTGCGACAGGCCTTCAGATCGAGATCGCGGGTGAGGTTGCCAATGGCACTGTCACCATTGATCTTCTGGAGGATTTGGCCCCGAAGCACGTCGCGCAGATCAAAGCAATCGCTGAAAGCGGCGCGTACAATGGCGTGGTGTTTCACCGTGTAATTGAAGGTTTTATGGCGCAAACGGGTGATGTTCAGTTTGGACAGTCCAGCGGCAATACGTCCCGTGCGGGCATGGGTGGCTCAGATATGCCTGATATTCAGGCCGAATTTTCGTCTGAACCCTTCAAGCGTGGGATCGTTGGAATGGCGCGCTCACAAAGCCCGAATTCAGCGAACAGCCAGTTTTTCATCATGTTTGATGATGGCGAGTTTCTGAATGGTCAGTACACGGTTGTTGGCCGCGTGACCGACGGCATGGATGTCGTGGACAGCATCAAGCTTGGCACAGGCGGCAATGGCGCTGTTGTTGGCACGCCTGACATGATGAAGACTGTCACAGTTACTGAGTAATATGTGCGCACATTCACGTGTGCAGGGCTATACTCAGTTAGAAATTTGAAGCACCCTCAGGAGAGAATTCTCTGGAGGGTGTTTTATGTTGAAACGTTTTGCCTTGGCTTTGGGGCTGTCGCTTGTGGTGAGTGCTGCATCTGCGAGCCGCGAATTTTGGAAACACGAATGGCTGAAAACGAATTTTGAGAAAACCTCTGTTGAGAATTGGGTCGAGATCCTTTCAGGTGGTCCTCCCAAAGATGGCATTCCCGCCCTTTCCAATCCAAAATTTCGCAAAGCGTCCAGTGAGATGCGCATTGGTGACACGGAGCCTGTCATTACGGTTGAAATAAATGGCGACATTCGCGCCTATCCTGTGCGCTACCTCACATGGCACGAGATCGCCAATGACACGGTTGGTGGTGTTCCTGTCGCGGTGACGTTCTGCCCTTTGTGCAATTCTGGAATCACCTTTGATCGCCGTGTCGAACAAGACACGCTCACGTTCGGTGTTTCCGGCAAGCGGCGCAATTCGGATATGGTCATGTATGATCACGAGACAGAAACATGGTGGCAGCAAGCAATAGGCGAGGCGATTGTCGGCGATCTCCTCCGCACAGAGCTCACGCAATTGCCCACATCGATGGAGAGCTGGGCAGAGTTCAAAGCACGTAATCCTGAAGGGCTGGTGATGGACGAGCCTGACTACGCGCTAGTATGGTCGCAACCCTTATGTGAGTTATGACAGTTCTAACAAGCCGTTCCTTTATAGTGGTGAAAACCCACCGCGCGGCATTCCTGCGTTGGAACGTGTTGTGCGCGTCGGAGACCGTGCTTGGCCTTTGACACGCCTATCTAGCCTTGGCGAAGTGAGCGAAAATGGCGTGACCCTGTCTTGGGCAAGAGGTCAGTCTTCGGCGCTTGATGCATCGAGCATCGCAAAAGGGCGTGATGTTGGCACTGTGCGTGTGCGTGATGCTGCGGGCAAAGAGCTACCACACGATGTAATGTTTGCCTTTGCGTTTCATGCGTTTTGGCCAGACGGGGAGTGGAAGCTGGGTCAGTAGAGGCCCTTAGAAAATGAAGCTATTCCAGAATCCCGCCGGTGTTTGCCAAGAAGGGTTCTAGATACCTAAGATCTGTCGTTTTGGGGCGTTTTTTGGCCTCAAAGTGATAGGTCAAGCCAGCCATGATTGTCGTGGTGTCGGTTATGTCATCCAACCCAACGATTTCTTTCTGATGGCTCTCGCCGTATTGGGCGGCAGCAAAAAGTGATAGTCCTGGAACGGTTTGAATGTCGTAATCCACGCGTGCTTCGAGTGTCCAAAGCTCAACCACTGTGGCCGGTGCATCCATTTTAGCATTCAAATAGCCGATAGATGTTGAAAAATGTAGCTGATCCGTCGCGGCAAAGCGCAGGCCAAGACCTGTGGCAATTCCATCGGTGACAGTTGCCACGCTATCGCTGCCAGTACTGCCACTCAGATATCCAAGATGGCCCATCAGGCTCCAACGATCACTGATTGTGTAGCTGCCCTCGACACCTGCAAGGACACGCATGGCATCATCACTGGCATCATTGTCATGATCTGATTGAAGGGCCCCAACGAACACCCCGTAGCTGAAACGTTCCGCATCACGGCCCGTGCGTAAAATTAAACTGCTACTGGTGTTTGCTGTGTTAGGGGCTGCATTGCCATTATCTGTCAGCGCCAAACCAAGGTCTGCTTGAATGTAGAGACCACTCGCGGCAAGGTGGCCAAAACTTAGGTTAGTGCGCCCTGCCAGAGTTGTGACTGCGGAACCTTGCAAAGCGACGGGTGCACCTGCGACTTGGCTTTGGCCGAAAGACAGGGTTGCAGAGCCATAGAACTCTTGCGCGGCAAGGGGGCTGGTGGTCAATAAAAGCGTAGTGGCGAACCGGATCATGACTTATCCTTTCAAGACGATAAGCGCATGGCGCTTTTTGCCAGCACTCAGCTTGATCGGAGAGGCCAATGCCGCGGCATCTAGCATCAGACCCGCATCGCTCAGCGGCGCATCATCTATCTTTGCGCCGTTCTCAGAAATTAGGCGCTTGGCGTCTTTGCCGGACTTCGCCAGTCCTGCACGCACAATGGCCTGTACGATCGACATGCCGTCGCCAAGCTCTTCGCGCGTCACTTCCAGCGTGGGTAGATCATCGCCAACGCCGCCCTTCTCGAAGACTTCGCGCGCCGTTTCCTCCGCCGTGCTTGCGGCTTGTGAACCGTGACACAGTTTTGTGATTTCATTGGCAAGGATGACTTTTGCTTCATTGATCTCAGAGCCCGCCAATGCGCCAAGCCGCTCACATTCATCTATAGGCATCTCTGTATAGAGCTTGAGGAAGCGACCAACATCAGCATCAGTGGTATTGCGCCAGAACTGCCAGAATTCGTAAGGGCTACGCATATCAGGGTTGAGCCAAACCGCGCCATCCGCGCTTTTGCCCATTTTCTTGCCATCAGAAGTGGTTAGCAACGGCGACGTGAGACCGAAAATCTGATTGTCCAAAACGCGCCGCGTGAGATCGATACCATTGACGATGTTGCCCCACTGATCCGAGCCGCCCATCTGCAGCACGCATCCATAACGGCGGTTGAGCTCTAGAAAGTCGTAGGCTTGCAAAATCATGTAGTTAAATTCGAGAAACGACAGTGATTGTTCGCGATCAAGACGCGACTTTACGCTTTCAAACGTAAGCATCCTGTTGACTGAGAAATGCTTGCCAATATCGCGCAAGAAGTCGAGATAGTTGAGATCATCGAGCCATTCGGCATTGTTGATCATCAACGCATCACTCGGGCCGTCCCCGTACTCAAGATAAGCACTAAAGACTTTCTTAATGCCAGCAATGTTGTCGTCAATTTTCTCAGGCGTCAAAAGCGGGCGCTCATCCGCGCGAAAAGAAGGATCTCCCACCTTCGTTGTGCCACCGCCCATCAAGGTGATGGGTTTGCCGCCAGTTTTTTGCAACCA
>JAHEGL010000419.1:0-432 GCA_024645145.1 Planktotalea sp. | reverse complement strand
CGACTCAGCCGTTGCGTCAAACCCGATATACGCTGGCATGCCACCTTTGAGTGCCGCGTCATCAAGGCCTTGATAGTCGGTGCAATCGGCCAAAAAGCCACGCTCCATCATCACTGCAATGAAATCGGATTTGGGATGGTATGTCATAACTTGCGTCCACGTATTGCTCTGGTCAAAGGTCTTACAGGGCAGATGCACAAAGGAAAAGCCTATGAAAGGCTCCAAATCGTTCAAAACAGGATTGGTGAAAGCGGTTGGTTTGATGTCGGGCACGTCTCTCGACGGCGTCGATGCGGCTGAGCTGGTCACAGACGGCGAACAGATAGCGCGCTTTGGTGCGAGCACATATCGTGCCTATTCGGATACGGAACGCGCGACATTGCGCGCTGTGTTGGGTAAATGGCCGGGGGACGGTTTGGAGGCCGCGTTAGA
>JAHEGL010000414.1 GCA_024645145.1 Planktotalea sp. | reverse complement strand
CGCGACCGTCCCAAAGAAGAACGCGGCGTACGCCAACAACAGAGCGAAACCCGTGATCAAAGGTCAAAACCATGTCACCGCAGCAAATTGCTTCGACAGGGCGCCAGCCAAATGAGGTGGCAATAGAGGTACCAACAAGAATTCCAGTCGCTTCAACTGAAGGTGTAAGGTGTGGCGCACTTTGTGTCGCCTGAGCAGTCCAATCTAACATTTTTCGTTTCCCAAAGATGTATCGTTCCAGGGGCAGCAGATCGATTTAGCAGCACCTAGAGTTAGACAGCGCTGCATTGGCCGCGAAAGGGCTGAAAAACGGAGAAAACAAGGCACTGTTTCTGAGCTGACGACAAAGCAGGGCACATGAGGGGGAATGGTTAAAAAAATCTCCCCGTAATTGGCTAAAACTGATAATTGAACCGCAAAATATCATTTTCGCAAATCTCGCCGACAAACTCTGAAAGTGATTCGTTGTAGTAGATTCGGTAGTCCCGCGCCCGCTTAGACACATTCACAACCGGCATCTTCAGCGCAAAGCCAATAGGGCCTTCAAGCGGCGCAATATCTTCCTCGAGATGCTCTAGACGGATATATTTCGCGCAACGCTCAACACCCGTGATATCACGCATATACGCAGCGGCAGGCCACGACCGGAACGCTTTAACAGTGATTTCATGTCGGACAAACGGTTCAAACTCAACCTGCTTGGCCAGTGCAACTGCACGGTGTTCAAAGCTCTACGCGCGCAGCCAATGATAATAGCTGACCGCGCGATCCCATGGGTTGCGCACTAAGGTGACACAAAACATCTCTTCCAGTTCCTCAGAGCTCAAAATGCCATCTATATCAGCCAGTGTAGAATGTTTCCAAAGCCGTCCTTTTGGGGTTAACGCGTTGAGCCTTTTCTTTCGACGCTGCGCTTTTGGGGTGTCGCCAATGATAATGTCATCTGCTGCTGCGCGATCTTCCAAAGCGAGCGTTAACGCCGTACCCCCCGTTTTCGGGATATGCACAAAGACGTAATTACGGCTTTTGGAAATAATCATAACGTTTTGCTCTCAGGCACTAATGGCGAAACCCTGCACCCTTATCTCTTGGAGCGCAACGCAATCAAACTCCCTGCCCCCGCGATCATCACAATCCCGATGAGTTGGTTCAATGTGATCCCTTGCCCCATGAGGACATAGGCGAAGAACGGACCAAAAATGAAAATTGAATACTCGAACACTGTCACAAAACTGGGTTCCGCGCTTTGATAGGCTTTCACCAGAAACCCGACACCAATAAGGGACCCAACTGCTTGCATTAAAATCAACCACCACGTCAGCGAGGTCGGCCAAATCATTCCGCGCAGCAAGAAACCATCACTGCCAGTGGGTGCCTCGGGCGCAGCAATCGCCAAGCCTGTGAGCATGATAGCCCCAATGACGCCTTGCAGCCCGAAAATGCCCGCAAGCATCACCAGTGTGTTTTCATCTGCACAGATCTTTTGCGTTGCCACAGATCCCATCGCATAAAACAAACCGCCAAAGACGGGCAGGAAATTCAACCATGTCATGCCCCCATCATTAGGCCCTAGCACGACAATAATCCCCGCGAAGCCAAACAGAACGGCAAAAACCCGCAAGACACCAACCTTTTCACCAAAGGCGAAAACGCTGATCAAAAGCACGAAAATTGGCGCGGTAAACAGCCCTGCCAAAGCTTGCGCAATCGGCATGAACGCGAGTGAGCCAAAGTAGAACACCATTCCAAGCGCAATAAGCCCATTGCGCAACAACACCGCCCAAAGCCGGATCGGCCGCAGCGTGCCAAATCCGAAATAAGCAACCAGCGCCAATATCGGCAAACCCATGCACGCGCGCAGAAACTGGAACTGCCAAAGGCTAATGTCGCGCGCGATCACAGCGATATAGTTGTCGATCAACCCGATGATCAGCATCGAGATCACCATAAACGTCGCGGCTTGTTTGGGTTGATGCGTCATTACTCTTTTCATCTTTTGAAAGTACTGCCAGTTTAAAGGAAATTTGCGCCATGACACTTGGGAGGAGCATACGCATATGGGATGGATGAAGGATGAAACCGGATTAGACAAGCGTGCTGCAAATTATCGTGCGCTTACACCTCTTTCTCATTTGCGCCGCGCGGCCAAAGTTTTCCCGAAAAAGACGGCTGTGGTCTATGGTGCGCAGCGTTTGAATTATGTCCAGTATCATCAGCGATGCACGCAACTTGCATCCGCTTTGACGCAGATTGGTATTGCATCTGGCGATGTGGTCGCCACGCTTCTGCCCAACATCCCAGCGCAAGCAGAAGCCCATTTTGGCGTCCCCGCAAGCGGCGCAGTTCTGAATACGATCAACACGCGATTAGATGTCGGGACAGTCGCCTATATCTTCGAGCATGGTGAAGCCAAAGCAGCTCTCGTGGACACTCAATTCCTCCCTGTTGTCGAAGCCGCGATTGAGCAGATGGAGGGCGCAGGCCCCAAAATCATCGAAGTACCCGATGACGCAGCGGGCTATCCCGCAACTGGCCGCCACATGACCTATGAAGCACTTATCGAGAGTGGCGATCCCGCGTTCAATTGGATCATGCCAGAAGACGAATGGGAGAGCCTCGCGCTGAACTATACATCCGGCACCACAGGTCGACCCAAAGGCGTCGTCTATCACCATCGCGGCGCGTATCTAATGACCATGGGCACAGTTGTCAGCTGGCAACTCACGCTTGCACCTGTCTATCTGACAATCGTGCCACTGTTTCACTGCAATGGCTGGAACCACACATGGATGATGCCCATGCTTGGCGGCACTATTGTATTTTGCCGCGATATCAGCGCCAAAGCCGTCTATGATGCGATCGCCGACGAAGGCGTTACGCATTTCGGAGGTGCACCCATCGTGCTGAACACTCTGATCAATTCCGCGCCCGAAGAACGCCGCGCTTTTGATCATACTGTTGAAGTCTTTACCGCAGGTGCGCCGCCTGCCCCTGCGACTTTGGCTGCGATCGAGACGATGGGTTTTCACATCACGCAGGTCTACGGTCTGACAGAGACCTACGGTCACGTCACCGAATGCCTGTGGGACGGCGCAGAGTGGGATGGCTTGGAGCAGGACAAACGCTCGGCCATCAAAGCACGCCAAGGCGTTGCGATGCCGATGATGGATGATATCACGGTGCTCGACTCAGATATGAGCCAAGTCGCGATGGATGGCACCCATCAGGGTGAGATCATGATCCGTGGCAATTCGGTTATGAAAGGATATCTGAAAAATCCCGAAGCGACAGAAGAGGCTTTTGCCGGTGGCTACTTCCATTCCGGCGATTTGGCCGTGCAGCACCCTGATCAGCACATTCAAATCGCGGATCGCGCGAAAGACATCATCATCTCAGGTGGCGAAAATATCAGCTCCGTTGAAGTCGAGGGCACTTTGATGGCGCACCCTGCCGTTTCACTGTGTGCCGTTGTGGCCAAACCAGATGAAAAGTGGGGCGAAGTGCCCTGCGCATTTGTTGAACTACTGCCCGGAGCGAGCGTTACCGAGGCAGAGTTGATCGCCTATGCGCGTTCGCATCTTGCAGGTTTCAAGACCCCCAAAGCGGTGGTGTTCCAAGAACTTCCCAAGACCTCCACGGGCAAAATCCAGAAGTTCGAGCTGCGCAAATCCTTGAGCAGCTAGTAACGCTCGCCCATCAAAGGATAACTCCAGAACGCTTCATCGCTCTCGAAACCGCGCATCAATTGTGTCGGGGTGAACCCCGTTTGCACGCGCACTTGGCGCCCCATATGGGATTGATCCGAATAGCCAGCGTCTGCGGCAATGCCCGCCAAGTCATCACTGCCATTGCGCAAAGCCAACGCAAAGGCTTCTTCGGCTTTGGAATAGGTCTGCAATCGTTTCAAAGGCACACCAGTTGCTGCTTTCACGCGTCTTTGGATCTGGCGCAGGCTACGTCCTGACAGCGACAAAGCCGCATTCAGCATTAACGAACGGCTCCAACCGCTGATCATACG
>JAHEGL010000400.1 GCA_024645145.1 Planktotalea sp. | reverse complement strand
ACTGACTTCGGTAATGCCGAGCAGATAACACAGGATGGAATTGGCGGCTGACCCGCGCCCTTGGCACAGGATCCCTTGGGAACGTGCAAATTGCACAATGTCATGCACGGTCAAGAAATAAGCAGGAAAATTCAGTGCCTTGACCAGCTTAAGCTCTTTCTTGATCTGCGCTTTCGCCTTTTCGGTTGCGCCGTTTGGATACCGCTGCATCATGCCCTCATAAGCGAGGCGGGTCAGGCGCTCTTGGGGTGGTTCGCCCTCGCTGATCTCATCCGGGTATTCGTACGACAGCTCGCTGAGGCAAAAACTACAGCGCGCGGCGATTTCGACAGAGCGCTGAAGGGCGGCGGGATGATCGCGAAAGACGCGCGCCATGTCAGCGTGGCCCTTAAGGCGGCGTTCGGCGTTGGGCAGCGCGCGGGTGCCGATTTGATCAATGGTGATGTGTTCGCGCATACATGTGAGCACATCGGCGAGCTGACGGCGCTTGCCGTGATGCATGAGCGGATCTCCCACAGCGACCATCGGTGCTGAGGTTTTGAGTGCAAGCCGCGCGCAAGCGCTGAGATAGGACTGATCAGAGCCATTGTAGCGTGGCGCGGCACCCAGAAAGACATGGCCGGGGTAACGGCGTTGCATTTTCTGGATGTCAGTGGCGGCTTTGCGCAGGGGACCATTGGGCAGGGCAATCAGGATCATGCCAGCGCAACCTTCTAGCAGATCAGGCAGGTCAAGATGACATTGCCCTTTCTTCGCACGGCGTTTGCCGAGGGTGAGAAGGCGGGTCAGGCGGCTGTAGGCAGGGCGATCTTTGGGCAGGGCGATCCAATCCACAGGGCTGTCGCGCAACACAAGGCGCGCGCCGACGATGAGCTTGGGGAGCTGGATGGTTTCAGGGCGCTTGATGTGTTGCGGGTCACCCACTTCTTGGCGCGAAGAATGATCAAGTTGCGTTTCCGAACGGATACGTATGGTGTCTTCACTGGCGCGCTTGAGCTCTTTCAAAGCAGCATAGGCGCGCACAACACCCGCAAGCGAATTATGATCCGTGATAGCGATCGCTTGCAGGCCCAGCTCTGCGGCGCGCGTCACCAATTCTTCGGGATGCGAAGCGCCGCGCAGGAAGGTGAAGTTGGTGGTGGTGGCGAGTTCGGCGTAGCTCATGCAAACTCTCCTTGGATATACCAGCTTGGGCTTTGCGGTGTAAAAAACAGCCACAAACGACGGCCTTGGCGAGTTTCGACACACCAATAATCGCGGACCCCTGTGCGCCATTCATCCGATTCCAGCCACCATTCTGGTGCTATGCGTTCGGGGCCAGAGACACGCGCTGTGGCGAAGGACATACGTCGCCAGCGAAACCGTTTTGGCGGGGTAGGGGCCGCATGGGTCCCGATCAAATGGGCAGGCGGAAAGATATGGAGCGGACGGGGGCGTATGGTAGACCAAGCGCTGTTTGGTGCAGAGTATGCTGCGGGAGAGATCAGAAAACTGCGCTCTGGGATATGGCTGTCAGCAGGCAAAAACCGTTGCACATTTTCAAGGCCAATACGTGTGCCGATACGGGTGACAAGATCATCAAGCTGATCTTTGCCACCAGCGGAGACATGACTGAGTTGCTGCACAGGCATGGGTTCCACCTGCACGGCTTCAAGGCGCATTTGATCAATGCCAAATCCCGCGTCCACATCGCCAATGCCGCGCTCAAACAATGGTAAAATACGCGCTGCGTCGCGCATGGGGCGGGCGAGGCGCAGTTCGACCTGTTGGCTGTCTTGATCGACGCGGCGCAGGGTCAACGCCAGCACCCGTGCCCCAGTTTCACGGGATTTGAGCTTTTCGCAGAGCTGGGTGAGCAGACGCGAGGTGCCCTCCATCACATCGCTTTTGATGCCGATGGGGTCGGGCAGGGTCATGCGCACGCCATAATGGGGCGGGTCTTTGAGTGGGGTGATTTGTTCGGGTTGCTGACCAAGCGCTTGGTCGAGACGCATGAGGAGTGAAGGGCCGAAACGACGCGTTAAAGGAGCGCGCGCGGCATTCGCAAGTTCGCCAATCGTGCGCAGCCCAAGGCGGCCCAAGCCTGTCACGGTCTTTTCTTCAAGACGCAGGGCAGCGACCGGGAGATCTTGGAGTACGTCTAAAGCAGGACCAATAGGGGCCTCACCTTCACCGTGATGCGCCAAGGCCCAAGCGGCCCCGCGACTATCGCCAAGACCGATGCGCGCTGAAATCCCTGCACGGGACAGGCGTTGGCGCATGTCCATCAGCAATTCAGCCTCGCCACCAAACAAATGCGCGGTGCCTGTGATGTCGAGGACGAGACCATCACTGTCCTCAAGCCCGACCCAAGGACAATACCGCACGGCCCAGCGACGCAACGCATGTTGAAAACGCCGATCCGCCAAAGGATCAGCCGGACGGCTTTGCAAATCAGGACAAAAGGCGCGCGCATCGGAAAAGGGCATGCCAGCGCTTAGGCCCAGCCGCTCTGCTGCGCCGTTCAGGCAATAAATCCGGTTGGTATTGCTGATGCTATGCGTCAGCGCGAATGGCCCCTCAAGAGGGCGCATCCGTAAAACGCGATCACTCGCCAGTCGCGGAAACCAGATGGAGACGACGCGACGCTGTATCCCATCGAACATGCCAAGATCCTAATGTTCCTGATTTGTTCTTAATAAGTTCGTAGCGCTGAAGAGTCGAGTCTCCTGCCGCAGAGAAAGGATCAAAAATTGGAGAGGCATGCCATCGGGACTCGGCGGCGTTGCTGCCCATGCCCTCTGGAATCAGGCAAAGTCCCGTGGATTTTCCAGCCTTTGCAGAAAGTTGCAAACGCCGTCCTTGGATCAAGCCCATAGGCTGGCTAATTTCCAAAATCACCAATGCAACAGAGCCATCGCGTAGGGCTTCTTCTGCAACGGCAAGACCTTCGGTCTGATCCTTTACCTGCGCAATCAAGAGTTTAGCGGGATCAAAGAAAGGACTAAGGCCGAGCGGGTTCAACCCCTCGGGACGCCAATGTTCGCGAATCCATAGCACTGTACCTTGCGCTGCACCGGCGCATACAACAGCAAAACTTGCCGCACTTGGGCCGCAAACTTCATGCACACGCGCCGTGCGCAAAGGAAAAGAACTGGCGAAATCAGGCGTCATGGGAGTGATGTGTAGCGCAAATATGAACGGTATCAAATAGCGTGATTGCGGCGCTCTTGCAGATCTAGCCATACTGCTTACCTCTGATGGGGCAATATGGATGACAAGGTAATGGCATGGACACTTTGAACGGAAAAGTGGCTCTTGTCACAGGGGCCAGCGCGCCAAAGGGAATCGGACGCGCAATTGCGCAGCGTTTGGCAAAAGAGGGCGCGCATGTTGTCGTCACGGATATAGATGGCTCGTTCAAGCAACAGGACATCGAGACGACGCGCGCAGACCTTTTGCAAGGGCTGGTGCAAGATATCGTGTCGCAGGGCGGATCTGCCATCGCTCTAACGCTTGATGTGACATCTGCGCGCGACATTGCAGCGACGATGGAGCACGTTCTGGCCAAATTCGGAGGCTTGGATATTTTGGTAAACAACGCGGGGTCCTTGTCAGGTTCCAATAATTTCTTGTCCACGAGCCCCGCGCAATGGACATCTAGTTTTGAGGTGAACTTGTTGGGGCCAATGATGCTCTCGCAAGCCGTGATTCCCGAGATGCGCAAACTTGGCGGGGGACGGATCATCAATATTGGCTCTACCGGAAGCCTTGGGGCTGAACCTGGGTTTGGCGCTTATACGGCGATGAAGCATGGTCTGGTGGGTTTGACGAAAACGCTGGCCGCAGAGTTTGGGCCGGACGGCATCCTGTGCAATACCGTTTGTCCCGGTTTTATCGCGACGGACATGCACGAAGCGGCCAATGCGCGGCTGTCCCAGGAGCAAGGGAAAAGCGTGACTGAAATTAAACAAAGCCGGTACGCCAATGTTGCCTTACGCGATGCAAGATTGCCCGAAGACGTGGCAAACGCAGTTGCCTTTCTGGCGGG
>JAHEGL010000391.1 GCA_024645145.1 Planktotalea sp. | reverse complement strand
GCTCTGCGTGAAACGGCGCAAAGCGCGGGTTTGAATATGGCCAAAGGGCAAGTGCTGCAAACACGTCATCTCAATCAGTTGTTGAAACAAGCGGCCGATACAGACGAGGCGGAGTTGATCAACATCTCAACTCTGCGCTCCATGACGCAAGCCTATTATGCGCCCGAGAATTTTGGTCACTTTGGTTTGGCATTGCGCAACTACGGTCATTTCACATCGCCCATTCGTCGCTACGCTGACCTGATCGTGCATCGCGCGCTGGTCACTGCGCATGGCTGGGGCAAGGACGGTTTGACCCAAAAGGATGCAGATGGTCTCAAGGAAACGGGTGAGCATATTTCGCAGACAGAACGTCGTTCGATGATGGCGGAACGAGATACGACAGACCGTTATCTTGCGGCCTTCCTAAGCGAATATGTTGGTGAAGAATTGGGTGGCCGCATTAGCGGTGTTGTGAAATTTGGGGTCTTTGTGAAGCTTGATGCGACAGGGGCGGACGGGCTTATCCCCGTGCGTTCTCTGGGGCGTGAGTTTTTCCATTTTGATGCGGATAGCTCGACTTTGATGGGCTCGGATTCTGGTCTGATGATTGGTCTTGGTCAACGTGTGACGGTCAAATTGGCGTCTGCCACGCCACAAACTGGCGGTGTCGAGCTGGAGCTATTGACGCTTGATGGCAAAGAAATGCCAAAAGGTGGCGGTGGTGGCTACAAAGGGCGCGGCAAACCCGCTCGACGCAAGGTGTTAAGCGCCAAGCGTAAAGCGGATAAAGTGAAGCGTAAAGTAAAGCGTAGCCGTTAGAATTCGGGATATGTTGCCGCGCGCAGGCGGGCCACATATTCAGGCAAGCCGTCCCATCCTTTGAGGAGCTCGCACGCACCGGTGGCGACAGGCAGGTTCAATATCATATCCAGCACAGGCGCTATCGCTGCATCAGTGGCGGTAGGGTGTGTGCCAAAAAGGAAGGATTGATCCCTAAGCTGAACGCTTAGCGCATTTAGATCGTGCGTCATCCGAGCAAGTCGCTCTTGTTCAGAAAATTGTGCTGTCCCTTGGGCGATCATCTTGCTGCGCACGGATTTGCGAAGCTTGCGTGTCAAAGGCCCGCGAACAAGAAATGGAATACCGCTGAAAAAAGCTGCGCGCGTGTGCGCCCAGCTTTCATCGATGAGCCAGCGGTCGTGGACGAGGATGTTATAAAGCCCTGCTTCGCACATTTGAATATGCGCGTGGGACTGTGCCTTTTGTTCTGTGCTCAGATCAGTGTTAAAGTCAGCGCCTTTGTGTTCCAAATGGGTTTGAATATGCGCGCTGTCTGGGATCAGTTGCGCCGCTTCGCGCAAGACAGGCAAGCGCGAAAGCGGCATTTTTCGCGGGTCATGTAGATACTTTGGTTGCCAATCAAAGCCTGACATCTGCAACAAACACATCGCTTTAATGCAATAAGGGCTGTGGCTTGGCGCGTTAAAGCTGCCGGGGAAGGTGAGTAGGGTGAGCATGGGTTTTCTCCTGTTTTGCTACACCCTTGCTAACAGTTTCTGCTGACAGTGATTGTCAGTAGGCCGTAATAGAGTGAACCGATGTCCCGTACCGCCCGCCTGTTTCAATTGATGCAAGCCCTTCGCCAATCTGCGCCGCCTGTGCGGGCGGAAAATTTGGCAGGTGAGATGCAGGTTTCGCTGCGAACCATTTACCGCGACATAGAAAGTCTACGCGCGTTGGGCGCTGTGATCGATGGCGAAGCAGGGTTTGGCTATACGCTGATTGAAGACGCGACCTTGCCGCCATTGGGCTTTGACAATGAGGAACTTGAAGCGCTGGTTTTGGGGTTGCGCGAGGTTGAGCAAACGGGCGATCCGTCACTGGCTGATGCGGCAAGACGCGCCTTGGGAAAGCTCAAAGGACGCTTGCCACCAAGCCAATCGCATCGTTTGCAACATGCGGTTTTGTCAGCAAGACGATTTAAAAAGCGCGTTAAAACGGGCGTTGATCCGCGCGCGTTGAGACAAGCAGCTTGGGACGAATTCAGCGTGGCCTTTGCGTATGTGGACAAGGAGGGTTTCACGACGAAACGTAGCGTCGATCCACTTGGGATTACCGCACTTGATGAGGCGCAATGCTTGCTCGCTTATTGTCATCTTCGTGAGGACTACCGCGCGTTCCGCTTGGATCGTATGCGTGATCTTGTGGTGAACAGCGATAGTTTCCGCCCGAAACGTGTGCCGATGCTGAGAGAATTCATAGAACGCATTCGCAACGACCCTTTTGCATCGGCGAATACTCGCAATCCCTTTGCGTGATTTCTTTTGAATTGGAAACAATCAGGTTAAGATTGCCCTTATTAGTTTCAAAAGGTTTCCCTATGCGTGTGCTATCCTTTGTTGTTTGTTGCGCTTTATCTCTGCCAGTAGTTGTGTCGGCAGAGGCCGTGGAACGCTCGATCCGGCCAGAAGTGCGACCAAATAGTGAAGCAGTAGCCCCCGTGAAAACCGCGGCGGTGACGTCGAAGATAAGACCCAATGCGCGACCTGTGATCATCAAGAAAGAACGTGCGTTGACCCCTGCTGCGATCCTTGCGGCGACCTCGAATGCGGGCTTCAAGCGGTGGATATCAGGACTTCGTAGCCGCGCTTTGAGTGCTGGAATTAGCCCTGCGGCGTTTGAACGCTCTTTCCGAGGTGTGGAATATCTGCCCAAAGTGATTGAGCGGGATCGCAATCAATCTGAATTCACCAAGACCATTTGGGAGTATTTGGACAGTGCCGCATCCGATACGCGGATCGCAAATGGCAAGGCTGTGATGGGAGCGCAGATGAGTAAGCTGGAAGCGATTGAAGCCAAATACGGGGTTGAGAAAGAGGTTGTGACCGCTGTTTGGGGCCTTGAGAGCGCATATGGGGAGTTTCGCGGCGAAACCCCTATCGTCTCGGCTTTGGCTACACTTTCCTATGATGGACGGCGCGGGCGGTTCTTTGAAAGCCAGTTGATTGCTGCTTTGAAGATCTTACAAGCTGGGGATACGACGCCCGAGAATATGACAGGCAGTTGGGCCGGCGCGATGGGGCATACGCAGTTTATTCCGACCTCTTATCTTGATTATGCCGTTGATTTCACAGGCGACGGGCGGCGCGATATCTGGAGCGATGATCCTGCGGATGCATTGGCTTCTACCGCCGCATATCTGAGCCGATTTGGCTGGGTCACGGGGCAACCTTGGGGCGTGGAAGTGAAGCTGCCTGAGGGATTCGACTATGGGCTGGCGAGTCGCAAGATCAAGAAAGCGCCAAGCGATTGGGCAGTGCTCGGGGTGTTAGGGATTGATGGCACCGCGGTGCCAAATCATGGGTCTGGCTCTATTTTGTTGCCTGCCGGTGCAAAGGGCGTCGCGTTTATGGTGTTTAAGAACTTTTCGGTCATAGAGCGCTACAATGCAGCGGATGCTTATGTGATTGGCGTGGGCCATTTGAGTGATCGTATTCGCGGCTCTGGTCCCTTCAAGACTGAGTGGCCGCGTGAGGACCGCGCTTTGACCTTCAAAGAACGCCAGCAAATGCAACGGCTTTTGAGTGCTGCTGGATTTAATACCCGTGGCGTGGATGGGAAGATTGGTCCGAACACCGTAGCTGCGATAAGAGGCTTTCAAAAAGCCAATGGGTTGATCTCTGATGGGTATGCATCGCTCAACCTGCTCAATCGTTTGCGTTGATTGTGGGTTGAGGAGCCTCCGGCGGGGATATTTTTAGAGAGAGGAAGCGCTTAGCGCAGCTCTGGCTTCGGACAATCGCCTTTGAGGTAGCATTGCTCGACCCGTTTGAGGTCGGCTTTGGTTGGTTCAAAGAATAAGTGATCGCCACAAGGGTTGAGACCGAGCGTATAGCCTTGTGGGGTTTGTTTTAGGAAAACGAGTACGCGAGACTTATCCTCGGCCCGCGCGCACCATTGCCCAAGGCAGGCGACTTCGAGTGTCAGATCCGTTTTGAACTTGTTTTTGAAGCCAGCACGCGACAAGGCTTTGCCGTTGATGCGCGCTTTGATCTTTGAAGAG
>JAHEGL010000381.1 GCA_024645145.1 Planktotalea sp. | reverse complement strand
CTGGCGTGGGGTGCTGGCCGCGAAATTTGCGTTTGCCGTCGCCCCAGCCGCACAGCGACAGAACACAAGCGACACGTTGGTCAACGCCGCCCGTAAAGATCGCAACTGCCGCGCCAAAGCTGTGTCCGGTCACACCGATACGGTCTGGGTCCACTTCTTCGCGCTGAGAAATAAACGATAAAGCATTGCGCGTATCGGCCACTTGGTCGTGACAACGCACTTCGCCGCGCGCGCCTTCGGATTGGCCGCAGCCTCGGAAATCAATGCGAAACACGCAATATCCCAAGTCTTCGATCATGCGGGCCACAAGTTCCACATGCGATTTGTCCTTGGTCCCGACGAAACCGTGTAAAACGATGAATGTTGGCAGGCGCTGCCCCGGTTTGCGCCCCTCTGGCACATGAAGAACGCCGGACAGCTTCAAGCCATCGGACATGAACGTGAGTGGATGTTCCATTTGTTGCGCCTCTATCTTGTCAGTTTGGTGCGGGGGTCACGCGCCACTCCATGAATTGCAAAATGTCCCGAAGGCCGACAGGTGACCCCGCAAGAACGCTTCGGTGTCCGCATTGGTGATGTGACCAGCTTCAACATCAATCTTGCCCTTCGCCCCAGCGATCTGAACCTCGGGCTTGGCCATGATGATCATATCTTGGGAAAGCAGCGTGTGGCGGAGTCCTTCATGGACCCGAGCGCCGCCCAAAAGACCGGGCGAAACGCTCCAAATTGTGACTGGCTTTTGCGCCAGAGGGTTGGGATTTGCACGTGACAGCCAGTCAATCGCGTTCTTCAGCCCACCTGGAATGGACCAATTGTATTCAGGCGTCACAATCAGAAGAGCGTCTGCGGCTGCCATCGCCTCAATCATGGTTGCGACCGTGTCAGGCATGCCCTCATCCAACAGATCTTGATTGAAAATTGGCAAACTCCCTGGATTTGGCAGCGCTACAGCTTCCATGCCTTCTGGCAAAAGCCCCGCCGCTGCGCGCCCTGCCGCCCGCGATAGCGATGCACGGCGCACGGACCCTTCGAGAATGCCAAGTTTTGTCACGTTGATGTTCCTTAGCGGTGTTTAGGCAGCGGGTGCTGCCCAAGGGAAATGGTGTTCACGCCACGGCAATGGCGCGGGTTCGCCCCAAACGTTCATGACGCGGACGTTCTCAGGGCGCTTTAGGGCTGTGATGATGTTTGGCTCATACCGATCATCATCGTTGATCAGGGCCATATTGCCTGCGCATTCGACCATCGCACCGCAGGTGTCGATGTAATAGGCAAAGGTGTTGTCACCCGGCCGATGCCGCCCTGGGCCCCAGATGAAGTTCTTCTCAATCGTGTCCAGACGATCGCCCAGATGGCAGTAATCCGAAAATTCAGCGACTTCCCACGAATAATGGTGCAGACCCGTCTCGCCCTTAACAATGCCAAGGATGTGATGCAGGCGGTTTGCGCCGCGCATCCAGTTCAGCCCGTCATCAACCATCCTTTCGGACAAGCGCATGCCCATGATCTTTTCCATCTGGGTACGTGTCTCAGCAGGCTCGGGCGACATAATGTTCACGTGATCAAGGCGTAACGGTGCCATGCCAGGCGTGGGTTTGCGGCTGCCATAAATTTCGGTCTGGACCGGGCTGTGCAGCTCGAATGTGTGCCCTTGTGGCGTCACGAACTGCATGCCTGTCACACAACAATCAAGGCTTGGATCCGTAGAGACGAGCTTGCAACCAGCCTCTTCCACCCGCGCTGCGGCCTCAGCCACGGCGGCTTCGGACACCGCTTCAAAACCAAGCGAGCGCATTGCGTTCTCATTTGCTTCATGCAGGACCAATTCAGCCATGCGGCCATTGGAGGACAACCAAACGCAGCCCGATTCTTCGCGTGTGACGTGCAAACCAAGGATGTCACAGGATTCTTTGACCAGTGCATCGACATCGACAACGTTCAACTGAACATGGCCCATTGAATTCACCAGATAGCTCATCGCTGCATCTCCTCCCACTACTACATGCCTAACACGCACTTTCCGCAATGCCAATCATTTTCGAAACTTTTGCCATCTTAGAATAAACTGATGGCAAGCCTTGGCTTCTATCGTCACTCACGCCTCCGCTTCCACAGTATTCGAAAGCACGCCAATCCCCTCGATTTCCACCTCCACCACGTCGCCCGGGCTTAAAAACTCTTTCGGATCGCGTGTCATGCCAAAGCCCGTACAGGTGCCAGTCACGATCACATCACCCGGCTCAAGCGGTGCAAAGGTTGAGATGTAGGAGATGAGGTATGGGATATCGAAGATCATCCGCCCAGTCGTTGTCCGTTGCTTTTCCACCCCGTTCACCCGTGTGATCAGCGTCACCCCTTCGCCATCGGGTGCCACATCATTCGCTTGCACCATCCAAGGCCCAAACGCGCCTGTGCCCACAAAGTTCTTGCCGGGTGTGAACTGATGCGAGTGCTTTTGCCAATCGCGCACGCTAGCATCGTTATAGCAAGCGTAGCCTGCCACATGATCCATCGCCTGATCCGCTGCAATATGCCGCCCACCAGCGCCGATAATCACCGCAAGCTCGCCCTCAAAATCCAGCTTCTCTGAGGATCGGGGCTGTATCAACGGCGCGCCATGACCGATCTGTGAGGAAGGCAATCGCAGGAAAAGCACAGGGTAAGCAGGAGCCTTGCTTGGATCAGAATCGTCTTCCCAATAATTGATCGCCGCCAATACAATCTTGTCTGGATTCGGGATTACCGGTGCCAGCGCGATCTCAGAGAAACTGATCTCGGCCGGTCCCAAATCCGAGAGCACGTCATCCGGCATGCCAGCGGCGATAAATGACTTAAGATCAGGAAACTGGTCGGCATACCGCGCCCCGACATCAACCAACCCTTCATCGACAACGCCCCCCCATGAGGCTCGACCTTCCCGCAAAAATGAGAGCAGCTTCATTCGTTAACCTTCATATTTTCGAAAATAACGCTAGAATAGATATCATGAATGATGAAGCCCCTTTCTTGAAACAAGTTTCCATTCCCAATCACATGGGATATTCGAAAATCCGAAAGAGTGGCAAAACAGGCCTTAAACGCTTGGCATTCCAACAAATAACGATAGGTGGTGCGCGCCGTGACGCTTGAAAGTTTAAGCCCGACAGGTGGGCGAGGTACAAAAGCCGACGCTAACGGACAACGTGACGTGCTTACCCGTCTGCGCTCTGACATTGTCAGCAGCGTCTTTGAGCCGGAAACCCGGCTCAAATTCGCTGATATGACAAAGCGCTATGACGTCGGGATCGGCACGCTGCGCGAAGCGTTGTCGCAACTGTCATCCGAAGGGTTCGTCACGGTTGAGGCCGGCAAAGGGTTTAAAGTTGCGCCCGTATCTGCATCTGAGCTGATCGAAATCACCGACCATTTCATCGCTTTTGAAAAGCGGGCCGTGCGCGAAGCGATTGCCTATGGGGGCGAGGATTGGGAAACCAACATCGTCGCCGTGCACCACCGTCTGAGTTTAATCGAAGGACTGCCTTGGGAACGCCGGATGGAACGACATTCGGAATGGGTTGAACGCCACCGAGAATTTCACGAAGCCATTGTCGCCGCGTGCAAAGGCAAATGGCTGTTCCGACTTCGCTCTATCATGTTTGACCAACTGGATCGGTATCGCTTTGTGACAAAGCGGGCACCTGATGGCCTTGGTGGGAGCAAGTTGGAAGAACACCGTGACATCATGACGGCAACGCTCGCCCGCGACGCTGATCTTGCGTCGGACCTGATTGAACGGCACATCCGCGATACCTCAGAGCGGGCAATCAAGCTTCTCTGAGCCGACCGGCATTTTCCTTTTCACTTTGATTAAGCCTATTTTGAAAAATCATCGCACTCCATCCAAATGCGATGCGCGTCATCAAGTTGCAGCAGCCATGAAAGCGGTATGCCTGTAGGTGTGGCAACGGTTCTGTCAGAGCAAAATCACTTGAGGCGGGCAGGGCGGTTTTGTAGCCTCGTCGGATGACCAAACCTAATCCCTTTCGCTATTTCAAAACGAGCCGTGAGATTATCCGCCTAGCCGTG
>JAHEGL010000108.1 GCA_024645145.1 Planktotalea sp. | reverse complement strand
GTCGCGCTGAATGCGAAATCGGCAGAGCAATATCCCTTCTCTCGTTTGAGCGGTCCTGCGAATATTCTCGTTGTTCCTGCGCGCCACTCTGCGAGCATTTCGGTAAAATTGATGCAGGAACTTGCGGGGGCTACTGTGATTGGACCAATCTTGAGCGGGATCGACAAGTCGATTCAGATTTGCTCGACCAACTCGACTGCGAATGACATTCTGAACATGGCAGTACTTGCGTCTTGTAAGGTTGGCTAACGCAGCGAAGGACACTTGATGACGATTTTTAACCTTGGCTCGATTAATGCTGATCACGTTTACCGTGCGCCGCATTTGCCGGGACCAGGTGAAACGCTTGCGGTGACATCGCTGCAAACGGGCTTGGGTGGAAAGGGCGCCAACATGTCCGTCGCAGCCGCGCGCGCGGGCAGTCATGTGGCGCATATTGGTGCCATTGGGTCCGATGGTCTTTGGGCGCGAAACCGATTGTTAGAGTATGGTGTCGATACGCGTCATATCGTTGAGTTGGACGTGCCAACAGGTCATGCGATAATCAATGTTGAAGATGCTGGTGAAAATGCAATTACGCTCTTTGCAGGTGCCAATCAGGCGATTTCAGAAGACATGGTTGCCAATGTGCTGAGCGCTGGAAATGCTGGCGACATTCTGGTTACACAAAACGAAACGAACGCTCAGGCTGTCGCGGCTGAAATAGGCTCTAAATTGGGCTTTCGGGTCTGCTATGCTGCTGCACCCTTTGACGCCAATGCAGTTAAAGCGGTTTTGCCATACCTTGATTTCTTGATCTTGAACGCTGTTGAAGCACAACAATTGGAAAAAGCGCTGGGCATGCCGATTGAAGAACTGGATGTCGCGGACATCATTATCACTCTTGGCTCTGACGGTGCGCGTTGGATTGGCGATGGCACTGATCAGCACTTTGACGCGATTGCGGTTGAACCGGTTGATACCACAGGGGCTGGTGATACGTACACAGGGTATGTGTTGGCTGGATTGGATCGCGGTTTAACGATGGGTCAATCCATCTCTCTCGCGATGAGGGCAGCGGCGTTGATGGTCACCCGTATGGGCACCGCAGATGTGATCCCCGACCTAAAAGAGGTCGAGGAATTTTCAGGAATTAGTTAGAAACAAAGGGTGCTGCGTCACCCCAAAGCTGTTTCACACGCGCATCCCGCCCGCATCCTTTGCGGTAGCGTTTGTAAGCATCTGATTGCTTGATTGCGCCAAACCGCGTGAGCACACGCTTGGTGCCTTTATAATAGTCTTGGTGATAGTCCTCTGCGGTGTAGAACTGACTTGCTTGCAGAATTGGCGTTACAATTTTTTGGCCCAACGCATTCTGCGCGGCTTGCTTGGCAGCGTTAGCAGAAGCGCTTTGTGCGTTATTAGAGACGAAAATGGCAGTGCGATAGCTTTCAACGCGATCACAAAACTGTCCACCAGTATCCGTAGGATCGAATGAGCGGAAAAACATATTCAAAAGTTGATCCCGCGAAACTTTGTCAGGGTCGAATTGGATTTGAACCGCTTCGTAGTGTCCTGAACCACCCTTTGTCACATCTTTATACGTTGGATTTTTGGTCTTGCCGCCTGTGTAGCCAGAGATGACTTCCTTCACACCAGGCACGCGTTCAAAATCACTCTCAACACACCAGAAGCATCCACCTGCGACGGTCAAAGCTTCTGTACCGGCCGCTTGGGCAGGCTGGGAATGAACCGAAAGACCTATGGCGATCAGTGTCGCGAGAATGACGGGTTTGATTTTCTTTAGTTGAAACATGACTGAACTCCTTTCGTTGACGCTAACGCCAGCAGCCTTGCGTAATCAATCGGATGTCATGCAATGTCACGGCTTGGTGAGCGGACTTTACTGATTGGCCTGTTTCGTTACAGCGCGTACCTTTTGATTGAAATGAAGGAGAGCTTTGTGAAAATTGCCATGTGGTCTGGTCCGCGTAACTTGTCGACAGCGTTGATGTATAGCTTTGCCAGTCGCGCTGATACGCGTGTTGTCGATGAACCATTCTATGCAGCGTATCTTGCGCAGACTGGCTTACCGCACCCGATGCGGGATGAAGTCATTGCTTCTCAAAGTGTCGATCCGAAGACGGTTATTAAGACGCTTTTGGAAGGTGACCCAAGCGGTCATCATTATCAAAAGCACATGACCCAGCATATGTTGCCGACCATCGAGCGTGATTGGTTAACTAAGGTTAATAACGTTTTTCTGATCCGTCATCCGGCAAGAGTTCTCGTCAGTTGGGCAAATAAACACGATACGCCAAGTTTGGCAGACATCGGTTTTGAGCAGCAGCTAGAGATTTTTGAACAGGTTGTTGCGCTGGGCAAAGGCGTAATCGTGATCGACGCAAGTGACATACGCGCTCATCCGGAACCCAGCCTTCGCGCGCTTTGCGCCGTGCTTGAGCTTGAGTGGGACGCCGCGATGTTAAGCTGGGATGTTGGTCCAAAGCCGTTTGACGGGGTGTGGGCAAAACACTGGTATGACGCGGTGCATCGGTCTTCAGGTTTCGCAAGCGCGGAGGGTGATCTGCCAGAATTGCGTGGTGAGTTGGCTCTGATCAACGAAAAAGCGCTGCCACTCTATGAGAGACTGGCAGCGCACAAAGTTTCTATTTAGTGTCTACTTTTTCAGACGACGGTCACGTGATGCAAGTAGTTTCAAGCGTAGCGCATTCAGTTGAATAAAGCCCGCAGCGTCCTTTTGATCGTAGGCACCGGCGTCATCTTCAAAGGTCACATGTGCTTCTGAATAAAGGCTGTGATCAGACCAACGGCCCACACATGTCGCAGCGCCTTTGTAAAGTTTCAAGCGGACTGTGCCAGTTACATGTTCTTGGCTTTTGTCGATGGCTGCTTGCAGCATTTCGCGTTCTGGGCTGAACCAGAAGCCATTGTAAATGAGCTCTGCGTAGCGTGGCATCAGGCTATCCTTGAGATGCCCTGCGCCACTATCGAGTGTAATTTGCTCGATACCGCGATGTGCTTCAAGCAAAACAGAGCCGCCAGGCGTTTCGTAGATGCCGCGTGACTTCATGCCAACAAAACGGTTTTCAACGAAATCCAAACGGCCAATCCCGTGTTTGCCACCCAACTCGTTAAGCTTAGTTAAGATTTTCGCTGGGCTCAAAGCTTCACCGTTGATCGAAACAGCATCACCGCGCTCAAACCCAACTTCGATGAACTCAGGCTCATTCGGCGCATCTTCTGGTGCAACGGTGCGCTGATACACGTAATCGGGCGCGCTAACTGCTGGATCCTCGAGAACTTTGCCCTCAGACGAAGTGTGAAGCAAATTCGCATCTACAGAAAAGGGCGCTTCGCCGCGCTTGTCTTTGGCGATTGGAATCTGATGCTGCTCTGCAAAATCAATTAGTTTTGTCCGGCTCGTCAAATCCCACTCACGCCAAGGCGCGATCACTTTGATATCCGGGTTCAGCGCGTATGCAGCCAATTCGAAACGAACTTGATCGTTGCCTTTGCCCGTTGCGCCATGCGCGATTGCGTCGGCGCCAACTTCCTTTGCGATTTCGATCAAGCGCTTTGAGATGAGGGGACGTGCGATCGAGGTGCCAAGCAGGTACAAACCTTCGTAGACGGCGTTTGCTCTGAACATAGGGAAGACAAAGTCGCGCACAAACTCTTCGCGCACATCTTCAATGTAGATGTCCTTAACGCCCATTAACTCGGCCTTGGCGCGTGCAGGTTCTAACTCTTCACCTTGACCAAGATCAGCTGTGAAGGTCACTACTTCGCAACCGTATTCCGTTTCGAGCCACTTCAAGATGATCGATGTGTCGAGGCCGCCGGAATAGGCCAAAACGACTTTTTTAGGCGCAGTCATCGCGGGTTCCTTTCAGGAGAATTTGAGCGCGCGATACCGTGTTTTCGAGATCGGAGCAAGGCAAGTGCTGATCTATAAAGCTTGAATGCATGTCTGCGCTGCGTCAGACACAGGGAATGACAAGTTTTCAAGATAGAGCAATTCTCGCCGAGCACGCCATTCGCGCAGTGCTTCCACCCACGCCTTTGCAGCGCAATGTGCATTTATCCGAAAAGTTTGAGGCGGATATTTGGCTTAAGCGCGAAGATCTCTCGCCGGTGCGGTCTTACAAATTGCGTGGCGCATTCAATGCTATGCGCAAAGTTCTAAGCGCTGACCCTAAGAAGCGAAATTTTGTGTGCGCCAGTGCTGGTAATCATGCACAAGGCGTCGCTTATATGTGCAAGCATTTTGGCGTGAATGGCACCATATTTATGCCGGTAACAACGCCGCAGCAGAAAATTGAGAAAACGCGTATTTTCGGTGGGGATACGATAGAGATTAGGCTGATAGGCGACTATTTTGATGACACTTTGCGCGCAGCTCAGGCGCATTGTGAAAGTGTCCAGGGGCATTTTTTATCTCCTTTCGACGATGATGACGTGATCGAAGGTCAGGCGACGGTTGCTGTGGAAATAGAAGCGCAGCTTGGCGAAATGCCTGATCGCATTGTTCTGCCGGTCGGCGGTGGTGGTTTGTCGGCCGGCGTTCGTGGCTACATTGGAACACGAAGTGAGATGACGTTTGTCGAACCATTAGGTGGGGCATGTTTGTTCGCGGCTTTGTCGGCGCATGAACCGGTTAATCTGCCGCGTGTAGATACATTTGCGGATGGCGCAGCTGTTGGACGAATCGGCGCTCGAACGTTTCAGATTTTGAAAGACGTTTCCCTATCTAACACGCTGCAAATTCATGAAGACAGATTGTGTATTACGATGCTCGAGATGCTGAATATCGAAGGCATCGTATTGGAGCCTGCCGGTGCACTTGCGCTTGATGCTTTGAGTGATTTGAAAGAGCAGATCAAAGGCAAGAAAGTCGTGTGCATTGCGTCAGGTGGCAACTTTGATTTCGAACGGCTGCCAGAGGTCAAAGAACGTGCGCAGAGATTTGCGGGACTGAAAAAGTATTTTGTCCTTCGCATGCCCCAACGACCGGGTGCTTTGAAGGAATTTTTGAATATCCTGGGTCCTGAAGATGACATTAGTCGCTTTGAATATCTTAAAAAGTCGGCGCGAAATTTTGGGTCTATCCTCATAGGTCTCGAAACCAAGAAGGCAGAGAACTTTTCTGTCCTGCTGGCGAAACTTACAGACGCTGGATTTGCATACACTGACATCACCGATGACGAGATTTTGGCGCAATTTTTGATTTGATGATGAGCAATGTTTGAAAATAAGACCGTTGTTGTCACTGGTGGGGCAAGTGGGATTGGTGCCGCAGTTGCACGCGCTTTCGCGAAAGAGTGCGCGAATGTCTGTATTGCCGATATTGATGGGGACGCCGCACAAATAGTTGGTGAGGAGATTAACGGGCTTGGTGTGCAATGTGATGTTCGACAAGAGAGCGAAATCGTTGATTTGATCGCCACTGCGCAAGGTCATTTTGGACCGATTGATATCTTCCTCTCCAACGCTGGACTTGCGCGACCTGAGGAAGATCATGCTGCATCGGCGAGTACTGAAGTCTGGCAATTAAACTGGGAAATTCATGTGCTGGCGCACGTTTTTGCAGCACGCGCACTGCTTCCGGGAATGATAAAGCGCGGTCATGGGCATCTTGTAAATGTTGCATCTGCTGCTGGGCTTTTGAATCAGATTGGCGATGCCGCTTACAGTGCTAGCAAGCACGCGGCTGTCAGTTTCGCCGAATCGCTTGCGATCACGCATGGTGATGATGGGATCGACGTCTCCGTGGTATGCCCTCAATATGTAGCGACACCATTGATTGAAATGAGCGACGAGACCGAGATTGTTGGATCGCTTATCTCCGCTCAGAACGCTGCAGATGAGATCGTTAGAGGAATCGCTGCGAAAGAGTTCCTGATTTTGCCACATCCCCAAGTAGCTGATTACTGTAAGGCAAAAGGCAAGGATCATAGTGCTTGGTTGTCTGGGATGAGAGGGTTGCGCAGGAAGTTTTTACGCGAGTCTGAAAGTGGCAAACTAAAAGACATGCACAAATTTGTTTGATTCATGCCATCGCTCTCTTCGCAAATTCGGCCAAAAACCACCCTTTCGATTCAAGAAAGGCGTTTTCGATGTCTTTTAAGTTGGCAACCATCTGATCACTCTGGGCTATCCTTTCATCTTCGTGGCAAAGGCTTGCGAACGCCGTAAATCCGAGGTTGAGTGCGCTTCCCTTGAGAAAATGTAGATCCTCCTCGATCTCAGTTAGTGCTTTATGACTGCTGAGCTGTTCGACACGTTCTTCGACCTCACACAGAAAAAGCTGGACAACTTCATCAAAGTCGTCAGCACCAATTTCGTCGCGCAATTCTTCCACTTTTGCCCAATCAATCATGCGGCCTCCTGGGTGATATCATGGTGGTCTAAAGGTAAAAATTTCGTTTCATCAAGTTCTGCATCCACCCTTTATTTCATGTCCTCAATTCACGTTTCGTTAGTGTCTTTGCGCTAAACCCCTGCTGTGAAGGAGGACGATGTGCAGGCAGGTGTGGCCATTGAACACGAGCAAGAATCTGCTGCGCAAAGTTTGCAAATCAAAGTTTTGATCGTTGATGATAGTAAGTTGCAGCGCAAAATTATTTCGGCGTTTCTCCCTCGGGTTAGGTATGAGGTGCGCGAAGCGGATTCTGGCCAACCCGCGTTAGACATGTGCAAAGTTTGGCAACCTGATCTCTTGCTCAGCGATTGGATGATGCCGGGCATGGATGGGATCGATTTTTGCCGCGCGTTTAAGGCGCTTGATCGTGAAGGGTACGGCTATTTCATTCTGCTCACTTCGAAGAGCGATAAAGAGGAGGTCGCTGAAGGGCTTCAATGCGGGGCGGATGATTTTCTGAGCAAACCAGTGAACGGCGTTGAGCTGCGCGCACGTTTGATGGCGGGTGAGCGAATCTTGGAAATGCAACGCGCTTTGCGTGAACAGAAAAGAATTGTTTCAGAAACGCTGGAACAACTTCGCACTGTGCACGATTCAATCAATCAGGATCTGATCGAAGCAAAAAAGCTTCAGCAATCGTTAGTTCGTGAAAAGTACCGACAGTTCCCGAATGCGGCTTTGTCCTTCATTCTACATCCTGCTGGGCATATTGGTGGCGGTCTTGTGGGATACTTCCCTGTATCCAAACGAGAGGTCGGCTTTTTCGCGATTGATGTTTCTGGTCATGGCGTAAGTTCCGCGCTCATGACTGCGCGTTTGGCGGGTTATCTGATTTCACCCTCGCCAGAGCAGAATATCGTTTTGGTACAGGGCCCCCAAGATACGGTTTTGACGCGCCCACTGGTGGATGTGATTTCTGATTTGAACCGAATTGTGCTGGATGAGATGGAGACGGAACATTACTTTACTGTCATTCTGGCGATTGCTGATATGGATTCCGGTGTCGTAACACTTTGCCAAGCGGGGCATCCGCATCCGGTTGTTCGCCGCAAGAATGGGCAAATTGTGCAGAATGGACCCGGGGGCCTACCCGTTGGGCTTTTTCCTGAAGCAGAGTTTGAGGAGTTTCAAATCAAGCTCAACGCAGGTGATCAGTTAATCCTAGCGTCCGACGGCATTACTGAATGTCCAGATTCCAAAGATGGAATTTTGGGAGAAGAGGGATTTGAAAAAATACTCACTGATCTGGGTGGTGTGAAAGGCGCTAATTTGCTCGAAACTCTGGTTTGGAAACTGTCTGAACATTCGGATGATGCACCTTTTCCGGATAATGTTTCAGCGGTGCTTTATGAACATTCGCCACCTAAAGCGCGTTGAATGTGCGTCTTAGAAAATGACGATCTCCGGTATTCGCAACAAGATCGATAGCCTGTTTCTTGCTGGCCCAGTGAGACGTGTGGCCAGCTTCTGTCGGCGGGCCTCGGCGAAGTGCAGGACGCGCATAAAAGATATGGCACAGCTTTTCAGCCCAAATGTCATACTCAGGCATATGAACAAATCTGCGAAACGCACCAACCTTGGTCGCAACTCCCATAGTATACCCTGTTTCTTCCATAACCTCGCGACGCAACGCGGGAAGAATGCTTTCATTCGGGTCAATGCCGCCGCCTGGTAGTTGAAATTCGGAAAAAGGAGCGTTCTGAAACGTCAGTAAAATCTGATCATCGCGCTGCAAAATCGCATAGGCGCCGGGTCTCAAAGTGTATTCAATACTTGAGATTGGCGGCTCACCAAAACGTCTGATCATCTTCTTGCCCTTGGACCTGCGCTTGTTGTGACTATATAGGCGCGGTATGCCAAGTCACTGCGCATAAGGAAAGCCTATGTCACTCGGACAAAAACTCGCTTGGGACGACTCAATCCTTCCATTCCAACTCGATGCATCTGACATTCGTGGCCGCGTTGCGCGGCTTGACGGTGTCTTGGATGGAATATTGGAGCATCATTCGTATCCACCTGTGGTGGAAGCACTTGTTGCCGAGATGGCTGTGCTGACCGCTTTGATTGGTCAAACTATAAAATTGCGCTGGAAATTGTCGCTTCAGGTTCAGACCAAAGGCGCAGTTCGCATGATTGCGACTGATTATTACGGTCCGACGGAAGAAGGCGAGCCAGCGCGCATTCGCGCATACGCCAGTTACGATGCGGATCGCTTGAGCGATGCGTCTCCGTACGATCAATTGGGGGAAGGTTACTTCGCCGTGATGATCAATCAGGGGCCAGACATGACACCGTATCAAGGAATCACGCCAATTGCGGGCGGATCTATCGCGGCCTGTGCAGAGGCATATTTTGCACAGTCAGAGCAAATTCCAACGCGGTTTGAGTTGAGCTTCGGTATTTCGACGGAATCGGGTGAACCACATTGGCGTGCGGGTGGTGTTATGTTGCAGCATATGCCCAAAGCTTCGCCCTCTGTTACTGTTGAGGGCAGTGGAGAGGATGGCTTGCTCACGCCGAGTGATGTTGTTGGTGAAGGCGATGATGCTGAAAATTGGACGCGCGTGAACGTGTTGCTTGATACGGTGGAAGAGCTTGAGCTGATCGGGCCTAATATATCACCTGACACGCTATTGCTTCGTTTGTTCAACGAGGAAATGCCGCGCGTTTATGATGCGCAACCTGTCCGTTTTGGCTGCACGTGTTCAGAGGAGCGTGTGCGCCAAAGCCTTTCGATCTATTCGGCCAAAGATATCGAAACGATGACCACAGATGAGGGGCGTGTGACAGCCGACTGTCAATTCTGCGGTGCGCACTACGATTTGGACCCAAAGAGCGTTGGCTTTGAGGCCGATGCTTGAAGCAATTGATCAGATCCGACGGTTGCTGGTAAGGAACGGTCTGCCATCGTCGGACTTTGATCTGAATCCAGAGATAAAATTGCCCGAAGAGCGCAAGTTGCGCGCGGCTGCGGTCTTGATTCCGATCATCGAAAAGAACGGTGAACTGCACGTTATTTTAACGATGCGCTCTAGTGCCTTGAAACATCATCCGGGTCAGATAGCTTTTCCGGGTGGTAAACTGGATGAGAGCGATACGTCACTGGAAGATGCGGCGCTTCGGGAAGCGTTTGAAGAAATTGGGTTACCGCAAGTAAAAGTGAATGTTCTGGGCAACCTGCCGACCCATGAAACGGTGACAGGCTTCACAGTAACACCCGTGGTGGCGCAAGTGACATCGGATTTTGACGAAGTGCCAGAACCTGGCGAAGTTGCAGAAGTATTTACTGTGCCGCTCGCCTTTCTGACTGAACCCACCAATTTTCAAATCGAGTATCGTCGTTGGCGCGGCCAGAAGCGGTATTATTATACCATTCCGTACGGCCCTTATTACATTTGGGGCGCGACGGCGCGGATGTTGAAGATGCTCAATGAAACGCTGGCCGCGAGATGAAACTCAGCGGTGCATGGATTGACGCGTCAGCAACGCAACGGGTATGCGCCAGCTTAACAGACCGAGGGTATCAGGCGCTTTTCGTTGGCGGATGCGTGCGCAATGCTTTGCTGAATGTCCCTGTTTCGGACATCGACATTGCTACCGATGCCGAGCCGGACATGATCTTGAAATGTGTCGAACACGCTAATCTCAAAGCGATTCCAACGGGCATAGATCACGGGACGATTACCGTTGTTTGTGAAAGTGTTGCGCATGAAATTACAACGTTTCGCGCTGATACGGAAACGGATGGACGACATGCAAAAGTGCGTTTCTCCAAAGATGTAATTGAGGACGCTGAGCGCCGCGATTTCACGATGAACGCCATTTATGCGCAAGCAGATGGGACTGTGATTGATCCTTTGGCTGGTATGCCCGATCTTGTAAATCGGCAGGTACGTTTCATCGGTGATCCATATGCGCGCATTCGAGAGGATTATTTGCGCAGTTTGCGGTTTTTTCGTTTTACCGCATGGTATGGAGATCCGGCGCTGGGCATAGATGCCGATGGGCTTGCGGCAATTGCTGAAAATATCGATGGGCTTGCGGGGCTTTCGCGCGAACGGGTCGGGACAGAACTTAAAAAATTGCTGGCAGCGCAAGAGCCAACGCTAGAGGTGGCTGCGATGCGAGCGTCTGGGGTTCTAAGCGCTGTTTTGGCTGAAGCAGATGATCGTGCGCTGGGCCCTTTGATCCATTTGGAACAGATGGTCGATAAAAAGCCGGATGCGATCCGTCGATTGGCAGCGATTGCCACTGCTGACAACGCCGAACGTTTGCGTTTGAGTAAAGCGGATAAAAAGCGCTGGGCGGCTTTGCGTGATGAAGTTGGTGAGATGAAATCTGCGGGGCACTTGGGCCATATCTATGGAGCACATGTTGCTCAAGATATCTTGCTTTTACGTGCGGCGCTCTTGGAAATGCCATTCGACACCAGTGCGATGGGCGAAACACAGACAGGCGAAAATGCGGTGTTTCCAATCAAAGCGAAAGATCTTGCCCCTCTTAAGGGGCGTGATCTTGGTGCAAAACTAAAAGAACTAGAAGCGATTTGGATCACGTCGCAGTTCACGCTTTCTAAAGAAGAGCTGCTTGGATGATCATGTTTAGTGATCCGCTTTACCTTTTCGTGTTTCTTGGCCTCTTTTCACCGGGCCCTAACGTTATCCTTCTGACGGCATCAGGGGCAAAGTTTGGCTTTCAGCGCACGTTGCCGCATCTTTTGGGCGTGGTCGTAGGGGTTGGTATCACGGCGGGCCTGACTGCGTTTGGACTAGGGGCAATCTTACTTGCCTTGCCGAGTCTTACATTTGTTTTGAAATTATGTGCCGCGCTTTGGATCCTTTGGCTCGCATGGGGGCTGTGGAACAGTAAGCCCCGCGAAATTGATGAGGCTGACGCGCCGATGACGTTCGTACAGGCGGTCTTGTTTCAATGGGTGAACCCCAAAATCTGGGCTGTCGCGTTAACTGCCGTCAGTGCTTATCCGGGTGGCTTGGCCCCAATTGGTGAAGCGTTGCGGCTTGCCAGCGCCTTCTCCGGCATCAACTTTTTTGTGTGTATGTTTTGGACATATGCGGGGTCTTTGCTCGTTTATCTGCTCAGTTCTGAAATTGCTTGGTACAATTTCACACGGGTGATGGCCTTGGCCTTGGTCGTGTTTTCAATCATGGTCTTTGTCTAACTCCTTAAAAACGGAAAGCAGACGACCATGCTGCGCTTTTTCGAACGCCTTGTTGATCCATATTTAGACTACGAAGAACAAGACACGCCGCCGCAAAAGTTGTGGCCGTTTATGATGGCCTATTCGCAGCCCTTTAAGCGTGTGTTCTGGATCACGGGGATTATGTCGATTGTCGTCGCTGTTGTGGAGATTTGGTTGATTTCTTACATGGGCCGCGTTGTGGACATTTTGCAGGGCGATCCTGCGTTGGTCTGGCAGACCTACAGCACAGAGTTTGTGATTGTCGCGCTTCTGATTTTGTTTGTGCGCCCGATTTTGCAAGGCATCGATGTCGCGCTTTTGAACAATACTATCCTGCCAAATTTTGGCACGCTCATTCGTTGGCGCGCGCATAAACATGTTTTGCGACAATCTGTGGGTTGGTTTGAGAATGATTTCGCAGGGCGTATAGCCAACCGCATTATGCAAACACCACCCGCAGCTGGCGAAGCCGTTTTTCAGGTGTTTGATGCGATCACCTTTTCGCTGGCTTATGTTGTTGGTTCTGCAATTTTGCTTGCCAATGCAGATCCGCGGTTGGCGTTGCCTTTGATCATCTGGCTGGGGCTTTATGCCTGCCTTGTTGTGTGGACGGTCAAGCGTGTGGGTCCAGCCTCGCAAGCGTCATCTGATGCGCGCTCGACTGTGACGGGTCGCGTCGTGGATGCCTATACAAACATCCATTCTGTGAAAATGTTTAGTCACGGTCCGCAAGAGTTGGAGTATGCCAAAGAAGCGATAGAAAACGCCCGCACGACCTTTCAAACAGAGATGTGCATTTTCACGATTATGGACATCACTTTGGTAATGTTGAATGGCGTGCTGATTATCGGTGTCGTCGGTGGTGCTGTTTGGCTTTGGACACTTGGAGAAGCGTCTGTCGGCGTTGTTGCAGCGACGACGGCGCTGGTGCTGCGGCTGAATGCAATGACCGCTTGGATCATGTGGGCGCTTACGTCTTTCTTCCGCCAGCTTGGTGTTGTGAAGGAGGGGATGGAAACGATCGCGCAGCCAATCACCTTAACCGACGAGAGCAACGCGAAGGCGTTGGAGTTCCGTAAAGGGCAGATCAATATTGATCAGTTAACCCACCACTATGGGAGACAAACAGGCGGTTTAGACCCGGTTTCTTTGCAAATTCAGCCGGGCGAAAAGATTGGCTTGATTGGCCGTTCTGGTGCAGGAAAAAGTACGCTCGTTAAGCTTTTGCTCCGGTTCTATGACGCTGATGGTGGGCGTATTTTGATTGATGATCAAGACATCGCCAAGGTCACACAGGACAGCCTGCGCGCGCACATCGGGATGGTGCAGCAAGATAGTTCGCTGCTGCATCGCTCTGTGCGGGACAACATTCGTTACGGGCGACCTGACGCGACTGATGAGGACGTGATCGGCGCTGCGAAGCAAGCTGAAGCGCATGAATTTATCCTTGGCCTTGCCGATGCTGAGGGGCGTGAAGGATACGATGCACAGGTCGGTGAGCGCGGCGTGAAATTGTCCGGTGGTCAGCGCCAACGGATCACGCTTGCGCGGGTTATGTTGAAGGATGCGCCGATCTTGCTTTTGGATGAAGCAACGAGCGCTTTGGACAGCGAAGTGGAAGCAGCGATCCAAGAGACGCTCTATGGCATGATGGCGGGCAAGACCGTAATTGCGATTGCGCACCGCTTGTCCACGATTGCGCAAATGGATCGTATTTTGGTTCTGGATCAAGGACGCATCGTTGAAGATGGCCCACATGACGCGCTATTGGCGAAAGGCGGGCTATATGCTGATTTCTGGGCGCGTCAGTCTGGTGGATTTTTGAATGCCGAGGACACATGAAAAACATTGAAAATTGGATCGAAGCGTTTGGCGAAGCCGACGGGCCACCCCCCAACACGCTTTGGGCATTTGTGAGCTGGTGTTTGGCAAGTTCTTGGCCGGTTTTAATCCTTGCTGCGCTTTTGTCCGCGGGGGCGGGCGCAATGGAAGCTGGTACCGCCTACATTCTTGGGCTTGTGATTGATGCTGTCGTTGGGTCTGGCGCGGATAACTTTTACACGCCTGCGAACATCTTGATGGTTCTGCTTGCGGTAGGCTTCTTTGTCGTCATTCGTCCTTTGATGTTTGCGCTGTCGTCAGGCGCGAACCACATCATTGTCATGCCCAATGTGTCGACCCTTGTGCAGTCGCGTTTGCACCGCTGGTCGCTGGGGCAATCGGTTAGCTTTTTTGATGATGATTTCGCTGGACGCATTGCGCAGAAGCAAATGCAGACGGCGCGTGCAGTCACGGATGTTGTGTCTGAATCGATCAACGTCGTTGCGTTTGCATTGGCGTCTTTGTTGGGCAGTTTTGCGTTGCTTGGTGCGATTGACTGGCGTGTCGCGGGTATGTTCGTGATCTGGCTGGTGTTTTACTTTGCCCTGATTGCTTGGTTCTTGCCACGTATCCGTGCGCGCGCTGCAACGCGTGCAAATGCGCGTGCGGTCGTATCGGGCCAGTTGGTTGATACTATTACCAACATCAAAACCGTTAAGCTGTTCGCCCATGACGCCCATGAAGATGAAGTCGCCTTGGATGCGATGGGTAAGTTTCGTCAACAATCATTGCATTACGGTTGGCTTGCCGCGACATTCCGCTTTTTCCTAATGGTGATCGCGGGCATTTTGCCGGTGCTGTTGATGGGCGCGTCGATCTATTTTTGGCAACTTGGTCAAGCAACGCCCGGCGATATTGTTGCTGCTGGGGCCGTGTCTATTCGTATCGCGCAGATGACGGGGTGGGTGTCGTTTACACTTATGGCGATCTATTCAAACGTCGGCGAGATTGAAGATGGCATGCGCACTTTAGCCAACCCTGTTCGGGTTGAAGACGCAAGCAGCACAACAGCGTTGGACGTGACCAAAGGCGAGATCACGTTCGAGAATGTAGATTTCCAATACGGCAACGCGTTGGGCGGTGTTACAGGTTTAAGCCTGAAGATTGGTGCAAGAGAAAAGATCGGCATTGTTGGTGCGTCTGGCGCTGGTAAATCGACGCTCGTTTCACTGCTTCTTAGACTCTATGATGCGGAACAGGGCCGTATCTTGATCGATGGGCAGCCGCTTGAAAGCGTCACGCAGACCTCGCTGCGCCGCGCGATTGGGATGGTCACGCAAGAGACAGCCATGTTCAATCGTTCCGCACGTGACAACATTATGTATGGCCGTCACGGCGCGACAGAGGACGATATGATCCACGCCGCCGAGCAGGCTGAAGCGCATGAATTCATCGCTAACTTGCGCGATAACAAACAGCGTAAAGGCTATGATGCATATCTGGGCGAACGCGGCGTGAAGCTGTCGGGTGGACAACGGCAACGCATTGCTTTGGCCCGCGCAATCTTGAAAGATGCCCCGATCCTTGTGTTGGACGAAGCGACAAGTGCGTTGGACAGTGAGGTTGAAGCCTCGATCCAAGCGGCGCTTGAACGTGCGATGGAGGGAAAGACCGTTCTTGCCATTGCGCACAGGCTTTCGACGCTGTCACAGATGGACCGCATTATCGTTCTGGACCAAGGGCAAATTGTGGAAGATGGCTCGCACGAGACGTTGCTACAGCAAGACGGTCTATACGCGCGCTATTGGAACAGGCAATCGGGTGGATTTATCGACGTGCGTTCTGCTGCGGAATAAGGCACTAGCGCGCCCATGGATGAATTTTTGATTGAACGGTTAGGGCATCAGGGCGACGGGATCGCCGAGGGCCCTGTGTTTGTGCCCCGCTCTTTGCCCGGTGAACGCGTGAGTGGCATGCGCAACGGTGATCGACTGAGCGATGTGAAAATCGTTGAGCCCTCTGAGCAGCGCGTTGCGCCTTTGTGCCGCCACTTCAAAAGCTGTGGTGGCTGTCAGTTACAGCACGCGGCTGAACCATTCGTCGCAGAGTACAAACAGCAGATCGTAAAAAGCGCGCTGGATGCGCATGGGATCGAAACTGAGTTTCGCCCGATTGTGACATCGCCTGTACAAAGCCGTCGGCGCGCTACCTTTGCGGTGCGCCGCACGAAAAAGGGTGCGCTTTGGGGATTTCATGCGCGCGGCTCTGATACGGTGGTGGCTGTGCCTGACTGTCAGTTGGTGTTGCCTGAGTTGCTCAGTGTTGACGCGTTGATGAACGACCTCGCGCGCATTGGTGGGTCACGCAAGGGGGAGATGGCTGTGAATGTCACGCTCTCAGAGGTGGGTCTTGATATATTTGTGACGGGTGGCAAGCCGCTGGATAACGAATTGACGCTTGGGCTGTCTGGTATCGTTGAGGCGCATAAGTTGTCGCGCTTAACGTGGGACGATCAAGTCATTGGTATGCGCAATCCGCCGTTTCAAAAGTTTGGTGTTGGCAAGGTGGCTCCACCGCCCGGTTCCTTCTTGCAAGCGACGGTGCATGGGCAGGACGCGTTGACAGCTGCCGTCATGGAGGCTGTGAGCGGTGAGAAAGGCGTCGATCTGTTTTCAGGCTGCGGTACCTTCACCCTACCACTGGCCGCGCACTACGAGATGATCGCGCTGGAAAGCGAAAAGCCGATGATCGCAGCGCTTGATCGCGGTTGGCGTGAGGCGCAGGGTCTGAAAAAGGTTGAAGCAGTCGCGCGGGATTTGTTCCGCAGACCTTTCTTGCCTGATGAATTGGCAAAGCTGGATTTTGCAGTCCTTGATCCGCCACGCGCAGGCGCAGAAGCGCAGGTCGCTGAATTGGCAAAAAGCGATATTACTCAGATTGCTTATGTGTCGTGCAATCCAGTGACGTTTGCACGGGATGCCAAAGTTTTAATCACTGCGGGATATACGCTTGATTGGGTGCAGGTTGTGGATCAATTTCGCTGGTCTTCACATGTAGAACTTGCAGCAAAACTCTCGCGCCCACATATGCAGCGTTAAGGCAAAGGAGGCGGATATGCGTCAAGCGCTAGACAAGTGGTTAGAACGACCGATCGTTAGCAATTTTATCATCGTGGTCATCATCGTGAACGCGATCGTGCTGGGGTTGGAGACGTCCAAACCGATTATGGCACAGTTTGGCACTTTGATTTTGGTCATTGATCAAGCTTGTCTTACTATTTTTGTCTTAGAGATCGTGGCCAAGCTGATCGCAAGAGGCACGCGTTTCTTCCGCAATGGCTGGAACCTGTTTGATTTTGCAGTCGTTGCAATTGCGCTTGTGCCATCTACGGGCGGTTTGTCGGTCTTGCGCGCGCTTCGTATTCTGCGTGTCTTGCGTGTCGTATCTGTTGCGCCAAGCCTACGCCGCGTTGTGGAGGGGTTTGTTACAGCGCTTCCTGGAATGGGCAGTGTTTTCCTACTGATGTCGATCATCTTCTACATTGGCGCTGTGATTGCGACAAAACTATTTGGCACTGACTTTCCGCAGTGGTTCGGATCACTTGGTCAATCAGGTTATACTCTGTTTCAAGTGATGACGCTCGAGAGCTGGTCCATGGGCATCGTGCGTCCAGTGATGGAACTATACCCCTATGCTTGGGCGTTCTTCTTGCCGTTCATTCTGGTGACCACGTTTGCTGTGGTTAACCTGTTGGTGGGTTTGATCGTGAATTCCATGCAGGACGCGCATCAGGAAGAGGATGTGCAGCGGACAGATGCCTACCGCGATGACGTTCTGGAACGCCTTAAAGAAATAGAAAAGCTGCTCAAAGAGACAGCAGAGTCACAACAGCGTCAAAGTAAATGATTTCCTTTTGAAGAACAGCCAAAACCGTTTAAGAAAATTGCAACTTATAAGCGTATAAATATTGAGGCAGTACTTTTCATGAAACGACGGATTGTTCTTCTTTCAGCGGCATCCGCATTGTTGCTTACCGCGTGTGGTAGCAAATTTAAGCGTTATAACGGCCCAGAGGTCACGCGTGTCATCGTTTTCAAAGGTGAGCGTAAGATGCATCTGATGCACAAAGGTAAAGCACTGCGCAGCTATGATTTTGATCTTGGTTTTGCGCCATATCAGCACAAGCGTGAAGAGGGTGATGGCCGCACACCTGAGGGCAATTACATCATTGACCGCCGGAACCCGAATTCAAAGTTCCACTTGTCGATCGGGATTGATTATCCGAATGCGCAAGACATCGCAAAAGCACGTGCTGCGGGTGTTAGTCCTGGTGGTGATATCTTTATCCACGGGCAGCCAAACGCTTTCGTCCCAAAGGGTCCCGACTGGACTGCTGGATGTATCGCTGTGACGAACAAGGAAATGGAACAGATCTACGCCATGGTTAATAATGGCACGCCGATCACAATCTATCCCTGATTAATTTGCTGTAAGCTGTAGCGGCGGCGCACTTGATGGGGCACCTGTCACCAGCGTCCACCAAATCTTGCCGTTGGATTCCTGGAAATACGCAAAGCCCATCTGAGTAGATGTTTTGTCCAGAACTACGTTGCGTGTGCTTGGGTCTTCCATCCATGCACCTAGGGTTTCGAGTTCTGTCTCATATGTCTCTGAGATGTTTTCGCCTTTCAGCTCGCCAAAATATCCAACGCGGCGTACGCGGTCGATCGGGGAGGACCCGTCGGAGCCAAAGTGCCAAGGGCGGTTCTGAATGGACATATCACGCGAATGCGTTGCTGCAGCTGCGTTGAGTTTGGCATCAAGCTGTAGTGGCGCTGCGCCAGATGCTTGACGGAGTGAGTTGACGGCGTCGAGCATACGGAACTGAATCTTAGGAAGCTCGTTTGAGCCAATGCGGTAGACTTTTGGAAGTGGTTTGCCATCTGGCGCTAAGGTGGTTTGTGAGCCGCCACATGCTGACAAAACCAGCAGTGCTGATATTAAGAGACATCCTATGCGCGTCATTTTAAATTACCTTAGCCTGCTTTTTTCTTAGCACTATCCCCCAATGCGTTGCGATTCAAACCCACAATCGGTTGAGAATCGCACAAATGCGTGCGTTTGAATTGCGAGTGAGGCTTTCGCGCACTAATGTGAGCTTTAAAAGACTAGTGTCTGAATTGGTGAGCGGTATGAGTGGACAATCAAATAAGGCGTTAAGCCGTCGTAGCTTTATCGGGGCAGCCGGTGCATCGGTTCTTGCAGGTCCCGCGATTGCCCAGCAAGCCTTGGCGACGCAGCCGGGATTGCCAAGCAATGGAACCGTTGAACTTGAGCGCGATATCAGCGAAGCGGTGCGTCGCAACATTTCATCGTTCCGCACGCTGGATTGGCAGCCCTATTTCAATAATTTGAATAACGGTGCGATCTTGGTCGATATTTCAAGTCGCGCTTTGCATTATTGGTCCGAAGGGGGCGATACGTATAAACTGTATCCGTCTTCTGTGCCGTTAACGCCCGATTTGACGAAGAAAGGCCGCACGAAAGTTGTGCGTAAGGTTGAAGGCCCGACTTGGCGACCCACACCTTCCATGAAGAAACGTAATCCTGAGTGGCCTGATGTTGTTGAGCCGGGTCCAGATAATCCGCTTGGTACGCATGCGCTGTATCTGAGTTGGACGTATTATCGCATTCACGGAACGCACGACACGCGAAAAATTGGCCGTCGGTCATCAAATGGGTGTATTGGCCTTTATAATGAGCATATTGCGCAGCTGTTTGGGATGGCCAAAGTGGGCACACAAGTGTTGCTTATTTGACGACATCATGTCGATCTTAGCCTGAATGGTTAAAAGATGGGTTTGCATTCCGTTAAAATAGCTGGTTAGAAGGTGGGACGTGGTTTAAGTCTTATGGCCCTATGTCTGGGCGGTAGGCGAATTCTAGAGGATACTACAATGAAAAAAATCGCACTTGCTGCGGCACTTTCCGTCGCTGCTTCCACAGCTTTCGCTGGCAACATGGAAGCTCCAATCATGGAAGCTCC
>JAHEGL010000375.1 GCA_024645145.1 Planktotalea sp. | reverse complement strand
GTTTGGAAAGCGTATCGATGTCGCCTTCAACGCGGTCGATGCGTTTGATTTGTCGCGCAAGCCAGTCATCGGGTATGCGCCCAGACTCGTGCAAGTAGTTGAAAATACCCTCAAGCAGATTGGCATGTTCGGAATTGGAGATACCGCGAAAGTCCGGTACGCGACATACGTCCCAAAGAAGTTGAACAGATTGCGCATCACTCGCGCGTGCAACCACTTCAGCCTCACAAGCCAAGGTTTTAAGTACACGCAGATCATCCGCTTCGCGCGATTTCACCAAACGATCATCGTGACTTGGTTGCTCGAGCGAGGCGATGAGCGCATCAAGGCGGCCCATTTGAAGTTTTGGATTGCGCCATTGCAGTTTGCCCACGGGCTGGAAGCGATGTTCTGTAATCGCGCGGGCGAGTTCGTCATGCAGCGCTGGTGCCTCGCCCGTTACGCCAAAAGTGCCCGGCTTCATGCCGCGCCCTGCCCGTCCAGCAATCTGGGCAAGTTCATTCGCCATTAGCGGTCGCATGCGCTGACCATCAAATTTGCTCAACGACGAAAAAGCGACGTGATCGATATCAAGGTTAAGCCCCATGCCAATCGCATCGGTCGCAACCAAGAAATCAACATCACCGTTTTGATACATCTCCACCTGCGCATTGCGCGTGCGCGGGGACAAAGCTCCCATAACAACCGCAGCGCCGCCCTTTTGGCGACGGATCAGCTCGGCAATGGCGTAGACGTTTTCAACAGAAAACCCAACGATTGCACTGCGTGGGCGCATACGCGAGATCTTTTTCGGGCCGGAATAGGCAAGTTGGCTCATCCGTTCACGCGCAACGAACTGCACATCGGAGATAAGCGATTGAATCGGGCCGCGCATCGTATCGGCACCCATAAACAGCGTTTCGTGCTGACCACGCGCACTAAGCAAGCGTTCTGTAAAGACGTGCCCGCGCTCTGGATCTGCGCAGAGCTGGATCTCATCAACAGCAAGGAAATCAGCCCCCATGCCTTGCGGCATCGCCTCTACGGTACAGACCCAATACTGCGTGCGCGGTGGAACAATGCGTTCTTCCCCCGTAACCAAAGCCACGACAGACGGCCCGCGTATCGCAACAATGCGGTCATAGACCTCACGCGCAAGCAAGCGTAAAGGCAGACCAATCACCCCGGTGCGGTGCCCCAACATACGCTCGATCGCGTAGGTCGTCTTGCCCGTATTAGTCGGCCCGAGAACCGCTATGATGCGTGATTGCGCGGCCATACATGCCCCAACTCGATAATTAATTAGAGGGCGGGACCTTTGACTTTCGTCTCCAACCGCTTCATCGCTTCGAGTACGTCTGCGTGATGCGGATGTATAGTCAGAACTTGCTCATAGACTTCATAAGCGCGCGCTGGGTCGCCAAGTTGCTCAAAAATTGCACCCAGACCTTGGATTGCTTCAAAATGGTTTGGATTCAGCGCCAATGTCTTTTCCAAATCATCGAGCGCAGGACCGTACATGTTTTGCTGATAAAGCGCGCCGGCGCGCATGTGCCACCCTTCCGCAAAATCGGGCGCATGATCTGTCAGCGCTGTGAGGTGTTCAATCGCAACTTTCGGCTTTTTCGCCTGAAGCGCATCACGGCCGCGTTTCAATAGCAAGTCCGCAGAAGCAGAGCCGGAGCGCGCCCAAGTGCGCTTGATCTGAGTGGCGATCTTTGCAGCCTCACTCTCAGACGCATCCCGCAACTGTTCCAGCAGCACTTGTGCATTGGTTTCTGCTTCATTTTGCTGCGGAAGATCTTGTGCGTAACTCTGACCAGCATAGGGTAGCGCGAGCACCAAACTTGCCGCAAACAGGACCGCGCCAAGTTTACGTGGGTGTGCCGCAAGGTAAGGTTTGCGCATATGATTTATCGCTCTCATATACGAGAGTGTAGCGCATGTATGGCAAGATGCCAGATGCAAAGAGATAACGAAGCGGAGAGCAAGATGAGCGATATTATTGATGCAGCAGTTACAGCATTGAACGAAAAACTGGCAGATGCCGCGTTTGATGGCAGCGCAAAATTCGAAATTACCGGCGAAGGGTCTGTTCGTATTGACGAAACCGGCGCATCAGCGTCTGATGCAGAGGCGGATGTGACGCTGACGGCGAATGCAGATACGTTTCAAGCCATCCTGACAGGTGAACAGAACGCAACCGCTGCATTTATGTCCGGCAAGCTTTCAGTCGATGGCGATATGGGCATGGCGATGAAGCTTGGTACTGTGCTGGGCTAATAGTTTGGACGAGTAACAATGACGAACGCACCCTATCACGCTGAAATTTGCGATGGCCCAAGCAACGGTTATGCGGTTTGGCGAAAAGCCAGTGATGGGGTGCGTTTACGCATCGGACTCTGGCCTCTTGAAGGCGCTCGCGCAACAGTCTTGATCTATACAGGACGCACCGAGTACATCGAAAAATATGCTCACATGGCGGCGGACCTACACACCGCGGGCTATGCCGTCGCGACCTTGGATTGGCGTGGTCAAGGATTGTCTGATCGTCTGATAGAAGAACAATATCGTGGCCATATCGGCACATTTAGTGATTATCAAAAAGATGTGGAGGTGTTGCTCGCAACGGTTAGCGAAGTTGGTATGCCTGCCCCTATCGCAATCCTCGGGCACTCTATGGGGGGATGCATCGGTTTGCGCTCGCTGATTGATGGTTTGCCCGTAAAGGGTGCGCTTTTTTCTGCGCCGATGTGGGGCATCTTGATGTCTCCCGCTTTGCGGCCCGCGGCTTGGGTCCTGTCGCGTGCAGCCGATATGCTTGGCGTGGGAACGACACTTGCCCCCGGCACCAACGCGCGCAGCTTCATTCTAAGCGATCCGTTTCAGGAAAATACACTGACGCGCGATCTTGATATGTGGAACATGATGCGCGATCAGATCAAAGCAGTTCCCGGCTTGGAACTGGGTGGACCAAGCCTTCATTGGCTGAAAGAGGCACTGGTGGAATGCACTGCAATCATGTCCGCACCGACACCAAAAATCCCCGCTCTTACGTTTCTGGGCGACAACGAGCGCATTGTTGATGCCGATGCGATCCATCAAAAGATGGGAGCTTGGAATAACGGTACCTTGCAGATGGTACAAAACGCAGAACACGAAGTGTTCATGGACATACCTGCGGTACGCACAAGGTTAACCGCGCAAGCAGTTGCCTTCCTCGACACGCTTTAAGGATCACTGCGCCGCGCTATACTTACGTGTATGGCTAAAGACCCACTTATCACATTTACCGACCGTGGCATTTATTGCCCGCGTGCTGACGTCTACATCGACCCGTGGAAACCTGTTGCGCGCGCACTGATTACACATGGTCATACAGATCACGCACGCCCAGGTCACGCACATTACATGTGCACGCAAAGTGCCGCGCCCATCATGCGGCACCGCTTGGGTGAGGTCACATTACAAACAGTTCAATACGGGGAAGTGACTTGCATCAATGGCGTGAACGTATCGTTCCATCCGGCGGGCCATGTCATCGGCTCTGCGCAAATTAGGTTGGCATATAAGGACGAAGTTTGGGTCGTCTCTGGCGATTACAAAACCGAAAATGATGGCATAAGCGAACCCTTTGAGCCGGTCCGCTGCACCCATTTTATTACGGAATGCACCTTCGGGCTTCCGATCTTCAAATGGCAACCGCAGGCAGACATTGCGCGCGACATAAATGCGTGGTGGGCGCGCAATCAGGCTGACGGCAAAACAAGCATGATCGGTGCTTATTCACTCGGCAAGGCGCAGCGCATTTTATCTATGCTCGACACACATATTGGACCAATCCTTACCCATGGCGCGATTGAGGTGAGCAATGGCATTTTACGAAAGCAGGGCATCACGTTGCCGGACACGTTGCAGGTGACACCAGAGCTTGATCTCAAATCCCATAAGGGCGCGATGGTGCTCGCACCACCCGCAGCTCTCGGCTCTAAATGGGCACGCGGTTTTGGGCCAAGCTCTAGTGGATTTGCAAGCGGATGGATGCGTTTACGCGGTGTACGCCGTCGCCGCGCACTGGACCAAGGTTTTGTCATTT
>JAHEGL010000328.1:2852-4116 GCA_024645145.1 Planktotalea sp. | reverse complement strand
GAGCACCAGTTTTCCAACGGAAAAAGCCCCCGTGCTGAATTGCGACGGGGGCTTTCTAATGCAAAGCAGATCACTGCGTGGCGATCTCTGTTCTCTCGACACACGCATCACGCACATCAGCCAAAGCAAGTAGTGCCGGATCAACGCGATAAGCCTCGAATGCTGCGCTATCTGGAAACTTCAAAAAATGTATTCATGGGGGCCATCGCTCAGAGTTTGCGCATGATCCTGAACGATACTGACGATTTCTACGCCATGTTGCGCCATAATTTCAAAAGCGCGCGCTTCGAAGTCCGCAAACTCAGAAAACCGCGCCTCTTTCACCCATAGTCGCACAGTGACGACAAGACCGGACATCTACTTCCGCCAGCTGCCAAACCATTGCTTCACATCGTCACTGGTGTTGGCAATGCTATCGCCTGCATCTTCGAGCACAGGATCAATGCGTGCTTCACGGAAGCGACGCCAGCGCACCCAGATTGCCCACACAAACGCAAAGAAGGACAATAGGATCACGATGTTCAACCATGGGATAATGCGCACATCAGGGCTGTCCACCGCGCGCACGCTCACCGCATTGGGGAAGATCGACATGAACTCATTGCGCCAACCGTAATGCTTGATCACAACCCACTGTGGCGTCTGCGCGACAGATCGTAGATCAGAGGCTTCCGCTTGCAAATTTGTTGTGTCGAACTTGAAATAAGGTGGCCATCCCCAACCTGTATCCTCGTTGCGGTAGACCATCACCTCGTCATTGCTGAGGCGGGTCTGGATAAAGAACACATCACGGTTGACCGATGTCACCGCGTTGCCTGTGTCCGCGCTCGCCCAGAACAACGAGTTCTCGCCAAAATCGATCCGCTTTTCATAGGTGTCGGTGATACGTGCCACATCGTGTTGCGGTAGCGTGTAATGAAAGAAAGCCGCAACAAAAACCCAGAAGGTGATCATCAATGCCCATTTGATATAGCCCATCAGTTTAGGCTCCTCTTACATAAAGTTTGTCGCGTAAATGATAAAAGACACGATACAAAACGGAACCACATAGACCCCAAGAATAAGCTTGCGCCGCAGGGACCCATCATACTCTTTCAGCCCTTTTTGCACATACTCTTCTATGTTTGCGCCCTCAGTGTCGCCCTCGCGCCACTCCGTCTCTAGCTTGTCGCGCCGCACAGAGCGTGAATAAAGCGACAGGCAAATATAAACGAGCGTGCAAACCACGAACCCAACGACAAGCAATCGTGCCAGTGCAAACATT
>JAHEGL010000328.1:0-2842 GCA_024645145.1 Planktotalea sp. | reverse complement strand
AATTCGTTTCTCACTTACGCCCCAAGGGCCACTTTTCTTTGGTGCAGGCGCAGGTTGCTCCATCTCTGGTTCATGCCCGAAAAGTGCTTCGCGCGCGCCAGCTTTGTCCACTTGTTACTCCCGATCCAGGAAATCCGCCACATAGGATTTCTTAGTCTCATGCCAACCCGCATAAAGCTGATAAAACAGCTCTTTGTGACAGATAAACAGCTGGCGCACATCTTTCGGACTGAGCTGGCTCAACAGCATGTTCACCAAATCGCGGTCCGCATGATCCGCACTACGCAATGTATAGAAATACGCGGGATGATCCGAAGTGATACGCGGCCACTTGCCCCCCTCTTCCGCCCAGCGCAACAAATCTGCGAGACCATGAAATTCGTCCGGCAAATCCTGCGCATGACGACGTGCCAAGGCGCGAATGTCACGGCGCGTCGCCTCGATCAGATCGATCCCGCTCTCCTGCGCAACATCCACAACAATGAAATCCATCTTCTGGCGCAAAATAGACGCCGCATCGATGCCACGTGCTTTGACGATGGGTTCTGCCAGATCGTTATATTCCAAGAACTTCGCGATCTGATTGCGGTCTTTGGTGTCGAACAGGCTTTGTTGCACAAATAGGGCTTTAGGATGAGTACCCCTTACCCCGGACGGATTTATGCTACGGCCACTGTTTTGGGGATGCCAAGCGCGGTGAAACCGTTGAGGATGGCAGCTCGGATCTGGATCTCCGCAACTTGCCGATCAAAGTCTCGCGCCGAGAGGCGCTGACCAAGCAATTTCAAACAATGCATCTTCGTTTCGACGCGGCTTCGGCGGTGGTATCCAGTCAGGTGACGCCACAATGCACGCCCCAGATATTTTGAAGATCGCACCGCTTCGTTGCGTGCTCTGGCACCGGGCGTGTCAGCCTTCCAGAGTTTTGCATTCTTGCGCGGCGGAATGACGGCATGAGCATTGCGGGCTGCAATCGCATCATGACACTTGCGCGTGTCGAATGCGCCATCTGCGGTGACACTGCCGAGGTCTTCGTCGGCTGGGATTTGATTCAGAAGATCAGGCAACATTGGAGCATCGCCGATACTGCTGGTTGTCACTTCAACTGCGCGTATCTCTAGTGTTTCTTCGTCGATCCCAATGTGTATCTTTCGCCAAAGACGACGTTTGGGACCGCCATGCTTACGCGCATTCCACTCGCCTTCGCCCTCGGCTTTGATGCCGGTGCTGTCGATAAGCAGATGCATGGGGCCGGATGAACCGCGATAGGGGATAGCGACCGGCAACGTCTTTTGCCGCCGACATAGGATGCTGAAGTCCGGCACGGACCACGCAAGCCCGGTCAAAGCCAACAGACTTTCAACGAACCCAGTGGTCTGTCGCAAGGGCAATCCAAACAGCACCTTGATCGTCAGGCATGTTTGGATCGCAGTATCGCTGTAGGTCTGCTGACGGCCCCTCTTGCCTGAAGGCTTCGCGTCCCACGCCATCTCAGCATCAAACCAGATTGATAACGACCCACGCCGCTTCAGGGCCGTGTTATAATCTGACCAGTTCGTGGTCTTGTATGTCGTCGGTGTCCAACTGCTCATTCACGCCAGCTATCACCCTGGATTCACACAGTGAATCCCAGATGCCCATTTATGCAACAAAGCCGCTGGAAACTATGCTCGATACTATCCAGATTTGTGGATTGAAGATATTAAGGCACATTCTGACCTTTGCTTATTCCTAGAAATTTTATCAGACGAAGCCATAAATCGAGTTGCGATTTTAACATTGATGGAACTAACTCGGAAAATTTACGTCTTTGAGTGAAGATTTTTAAACTAATTTTCTCTCATTTCACTCAGCTTAACCCCTCCATATCAAACACAGACCAGCAAAGCCCTCCCAAAGTCAGGCGTGGCCCTGCTCACCGTTCGGTCGGGTAACGGGGCATTAGGACATAAACTCCAACCCCCCTCGGTTAACCACTAAAATCAGAATCACAGACTCGTCTAAAAGCGAGCGCCTTCGATCTTGCGCAAGACGACGCGGTCAACAGCCGCCAGAGCGAGCAAGGGACGTAAAACACCCCGAAACCTTCGAACGATCCGCTTCATGGCGGCCGCCACTTTTAACGATACCTAAAACACCAACGCGGCAGGGCAAACGCCCTCAGCCGCTGTTTGGCGTGCGCGCGCCCTACTCAGCCCGCACTTCGCCAACCCACAAATCCGCCTCATAATCAGCGCCATAGGCCGCCAATCCGATTCTCTTCACATCCTCAGGCGAAACGCTCGCGGGCAAAACAGCGGTCGAGCGTTCAAAATCAGACAACTCCAAACGCACCTCGGACCACGTCTCCCCCGCCACAAAAGACTCCTTATAATTATGCCAAGGCAAGCGCGCTTGGCGGGTGCGCAGAAACACCGTGTAGCGTTGACCATTACCGCGCACGCGCAGAACCAGCGCTTCCGTCCCCACAGGCAGACCGTCAAAATCACGGCGCACTTGGATAAAGCCACCGTTGTTGTCCGTGCTCACCTGCCCCGTCAGGTTCAACCCATCAGAGGTGATCTGCGCTTGCCCCGTCGACACGCCACCCATCACACCATCCGCGATGTAGCGCCAACGCTCGCCAGCACCTCCATCAAAGCGCTCTAAAACCGCAGGTTCAGCGCGCGCCATGCTGGCCGCTAAAATTAAAATACATGCTAGAATCCTTTTCATGTGATCCTCCTCACCGTTCAAGGTGGCTCAAATCACATCGCTGACAAGGCGCTAAAGTTCTTCGCCCTTTTTCAGTAGCTCTTCGAGCAACTCGCGATAGATGCCATTGCTATCGCCCCCACCAAAG
>JAHEGL010000287.1 GCA_024645145.1 Planktotalea sp. | reverse complement strand
TCGCCACTCTGCATTGAGCAAAGGCAGCACTTCAAAATGATTGACCGGCCTGACGTCCCTTCCCTATCTTCAAAAGCAATCAGAGCCGTCGATAATGTCGTTGAGCTACAAGGCACGGCACCTTCACATAGCCGTGTGAGCTTTCAAGCTTGCGCAGATCTTTACGATTATTGGCAGCATTTGCGCGGGGATCGCCAGATGCCTGCACGCAGTGAATTTGATCCGCGTGAAATTCAAAATTCGATCGCCGGGACGTTTGTTGCGGAGAAAGTCGCACCGCGTGTTGCGCGCATTCGTGTGTCTGGCTCCGTGTTGAACGACACGCTCGGGATGGAGGTGCGTGGCATGCCAATTACAGCGCTTTTCGATCCAACGGCACGCGACACAGTTGCAGAAGCGATCAATGAGTTGTTCGCTGCACCTTCTATGGTTGTGCTAGATTTAACGTCGAGCCATGGATTTCCACGCAAAACAATTCACGCGCGTATTATTTTATTGCCCATGAGCGGTGCTACTGGGAATATCACCCGCGCGGTTGGATGTATAGACATAAAGGGTGAAATCAGCAAAACACCACTGCGCGTCACGGTCAGTTCTTTACGTCATACAGAGCTTACAGGCGATGCGCCGCGTGCACACCCTGTTGAAACAGCGCCTTTTGAGCAGCCGTTTGCAGACCGACAGTCTGAACCTAGTTTTGCATTTGCCGAAGGTGTCACTGAATTTCGCCCCAAACGACACGATGACGCGGTTGGCAGTGCGAAAACCAGCGCCGGTCTTTCCAAGTTGCGATTGATCGTCGACAACGACGTCTAAACGAAAAGCGCCCCGCATGTTGCAGGGCGTTTTTAAAATTATTTAAAAGAGATCGACTTGATCAGACCGCCTGCGCTTGTGCTTGTTGGCGGCGCGCAGAAAGCTCTTCGGCCACAAGGAAGGCCAGCTCCAAAGACTGACTTGCATTCAAGCGAGGGTCACACGCCGTGTGATAGCGATCTGATAGGTCCTCATCACTGACAGCGCGAACACCGCCTGTGCATTCTGTCACATCCTGACCTGTCATTTCGAAGTGCACACCCCCTGGGATCGTTCCCTCGGACGCGTGAACGCCAAAGAAGTCACGCACTTCGCGCAAGACACTTTCAAATGGGCGTGTTTTGTAACCAGAAGCGGATTTGATCGTGTTGCCGTGCATTGGATCACAGGTCCAAAGCACTTCTGCCCCTTCTTCGCGAACAGCTTTGACAAGACGTGGAAGGTGTTCACCCACATTGCCCGCGCCAAATCGTGCGATCAGGGTCAAGCGGCCCTGCTCATTATTCGGGTTGAGCTTGTTCATCAACACCTTCAAGTCCTCAGCAGTCGTTGTCGGACCACATTTGAGACCAATCGGGTTTTGAACGCCGCGCGCATATTCCACATGGGCACCGTCTTGCTGACGCGTGCGATCCCCGATCCAGATCATGTGACCAGACCCCGCGAGCCATTTGCCAGAGGTGCTGTCAAGACGGCAAAGCGCTTCTTCATACTCAAGCAAGAGCGATTCATGGGAGGTGTAGAAGTCCACAGTCTGCAAGTTCGGCTCTTGCGTACTATCAAGTCCAGCAGCTCTCATGAAATCAAGTGTGTCACCAATGCGGTTGGCCATTTCACGGTATTCTGCGGCTTGCTCACCCGCAGTAAAGCCCAGCGTCCAAGCGTGGACTTGGTGCACATCCGCATAACCACCCGTGGAAAACGCGCGCAGCAGGTTAAGTGTTGCCGCCGCTTGGGTGTAGGCTTGCAGCATCTTTTTAGGGTCAGGAATGCGCGCTTCAGGTGTGAAAGCGAGTTCATTGATGATGTCGCCGCGGTAGCTTGGCAGCTCTACGCCATCAATCGTCTCTGTGTTGGCCGAGCGTGGCTTGGCAAATTGACCCGCCATGCGACCGACTTTGACCACAGGTACTTTTGCACCATACGTCAACACCATTGCCATCTGCAGCATCACTTTGAACGTGTCACGGATACCATCTGCGCTAAATCTCTCAAAGCTCTCGGCGCAGTCACCGCCTTGAAGCAAAAATGCCTCGCCGCGCGCAGCTGCCGCAAGTTGCGTTTTCAGCTTGCGTACTTCGCCCGCAAAAACCAAGGGTGGATAAGCAGCGAGCTGACCTTCAACAGAGGCCAGCGCCACCGCATCCGTATACTCCGGCATTTGGACCCGTGGCTTGTTGCGCCAGTCCGATTTCTGCCATTCGCTCATCTGTCTTCTCCTAAGAAATAATGTATCGAAATAGCTGTATAAGACGGTGTTAGCGCTATGACCAGTCGCTTTCGGTCAAGGCGTTCTTGACGTTGTCGATATGATGCGCTCAAGGTGAAATTGGCTCTGCAAAAGTGAATCACTTTCGCCCATGCTTGCCTCACGGTGCGCGTGCGCGTGCCAAGCAGGATGTGAATATTATGACGACCCCAACTGACGTAAGGATCAGTGTAGAAACAGAAACCGACAAACCGCGTCGGTTCGTATTTGTTTTGCTCACTGATTTTACGCTTTTATGCTTTTCCGCCGCGCTCGAAAGCTTGCGCATTGCCAACCGTTTGGCCGGCAAGGAGCTGTACTCTTGGACCTTGATTGGCGAAGGCGGCGAAAGCGTGTCTTGCTCTGCGGGAACCAAATTTGTGCTAGACGCTGATTTGGTCGAGCTTCAGCGCGATGACACGGTGTTGTTGTGTGGCGGTGTGAATATCCAGTTTGCAACCAATAAGAAGCTGTTGAATTGGCTGCGCCGAGAAGCGCGTCGTGGTTTGACGGTGGGGGGGTTGTGCACTGCGTCCTATAGCATGGCGAAAGCGGGTATGCTTGATGGCAAACGCGCGACGATCCACTGGGAAAATCAGGACAGTTTTCTTGAAGAGTTTGATGAAATCGAGCTGACCAAATCGGTTTTCGTCGTCGATGGCAATCGCCTGACGACGGCAGGTGGTACCTCTTCCATCGATTTGATGTTGAAGCTGATTGCGGATGATCATGGCGAAGAATTGGCCAATGCGGTGGCGGATCAGCTGGTTTATTCATCTATTCGCACGGATCAAGATACGCAGCGCTTGTCTGTGCCAACGCGGATTGGTGTGCGGCATCCGAAACTCAGCGCCGTGATCCAGATGATGGAGAATAACATCGAAGAGCCTATCAGCCCCTCTGTTCTGGCCAAAGATGTGGGCATGTCGACACGCCAATTAGAGCGATTGTTTCGCCGTTATTTGAACCGTTCGCCCAAGCGCTACTACATGGAACTGCGTTTGCAAAAAGCGCGTAACCTTTTGATGCAAACGGATATGAGCGTAATCAACGTGGCTTTGGCCTGTGGCTTTGCATCACCATCGCATTTCTCAAAGTGTTACCGCGCGCACTATGACACGACACCCTACCGTGAGCGCGGATCGCAAGCAGCGCGGCTTTCGATTTAGATAAAGTCACGAGTTTGAGAAAATTCGTGTGCGCCTACGGCGTGAGTTTATCTGGAAAAATGAAGTTTGTTCAAAGTGCCATTCCCGACCGAGAGGAACCAGATGTTGCCATCTGGGGATTCACGAATGTCACGTACGCGCGACGTGGCCTCGGTTTGAATTTGTTGAACTTCGCGCAATGGCGACCTTGATAGGCGCGCGATGTAGTCAAATTTCAAGCTGCCCACGAAGTGATGTCCGCGCCACTCTGGCTTTTGCTTGCCTGAATAAATCATGTAACCCGAAGGCGCGATTGAGGGATCCCAGTAGTGCTGTGGCTGCTCAAGGCCGGATTTGTTTGTCCCCTCACCGATCTTGCGTCCTGAATAATGTTTCCCATAAGAAATAGTCGGCCAGCCGTAGTTTGCGCCTTTAACAATGCGGTTGATTTCATCACCACCACGCGCGCCATGCTCGTTCCCCCAAAGGGTGCCGGTGAGATCAAGGGCCATCCCTTGCGGGTTGCGGTGTCCGTAGGACCAGATTTCAGGCAAATGTCCTGGCGTGTCTACAAATGGGTTATCGTTTGGCACCGCGCCATTTTTGGTGGTGCTAATTATAGTGCCGTTCTGGGGGGCTTCTTGATCTGGTACCTTTGGATCCAAGTGGAACCTTTGGGTCATTGGCTCATGGGGATTATCATAGCGGGCATGATCGATGGCAGTGCGCT
>JAHEGL010000249.1 GCA_024645145.1 Planktotalea sp. | reverse complement strand
CGCCCTCGTTGGAGGCCCCAGTGACCGCCACGCGTACACCGTCGGCGTATTTAGCGACGAAAACGCCAACCAATGCGAAACGCGACGCCGGTTGCACGAACTTCTCATAATGCGATTTTTCAGGGATCGGGAAGGTGACGCCTGTGACGATTTCACCCTCGTCCAGCGCTGTTTCGAACATGCCGACGAAATAGTCATCCGCTGCAATTTCGCGCGTGTTGGTCGTGATCGTTGCCCCCGATGCAAGTGCTGCCGCTGGATAGCACGCGGATGGGTCGTTATTGGCGAGAGAACCGCCAATCGTGCCACGATTGCGCACAGCGGGATCACCAATGTTGGACGCAAGCGCTGACAAGCCAGGGTATGACCCGTCAGCAGCCACGGCCGCGTGGTTGGTCGCGCCACCGATGATGACGCTTCCCCCTGCTGCATTGATGCCTTGCATTTCGCTCACACCGCTAAGGCTGACCAAAGTAGAGGGCGACGCAAGCCGCGCTTTCAGCGTTGGGATCAGTGTTTGACCACCGCCCAGCGCTTGGGCTTCATCGGCCCGGAGTGCAGCAACAGCATCGGCCACAGTTGATGGGCGTTCTATGTCAAATGAGTACATGTCCGCGCTCCTTATTTTGCGTTGTTGATTGCAGACCACACGCGATGTGGGGTCATAGGCATATCGATATGGGTGATGTTTTTACCGCCTGATTGCAACGCATTGATCACCGCGTTCACGACCGTCGGTGGCGATCCAATCGCACCCGCTTCACCGCAGCCTTTCACACCCAAAGGGTTATGCGTGCAGGCATTTCCTTGGCTGTGATCCACCACGTAGAAAGGCAGATCATCAGCGCGTGGCATGGTGTAATCCATGTAGCTCGCCGATAGAAGCTGACCGTTTTCATCGTATGTGGTGTTTTCCACCAGTGCTTGGCCGATACCTTGACCAAGACCGCCATGCACCTGCCCTGTCACAACAAGCGGGTTCATCACATTGCCAAAGTCATCCACCGCAGTCATTCGATCAACGCGGACTTTTCCTGTCTCCAGATCGACTTCAACCTCGCACGCATATGCGCCCGACGGGTAGGTAAAGTTGGCCGGATCATAGAACGCCGTTTCTTCCAAACCCGGCTCGATCTCTTCAAGCGGGAAATCATGCGGGATATATGCCTTTAGTGCTACTTCGCCAAAGCTCACCTTGCGGTTCGTGCCTGCCACGCTGAATTCGCCATCAGCGAAGTCCACATTGGATGGCTCTGTTTCCAGCATATGCGCCGCGATGCGGCTGGCTTTGTCGATGATCTTTTCGGTCGCACGCACGATGGCAGAGCCACAGACCGCAAGCGACCGAGAGCCGTAAGTACCCATTCCAAATGGGATTTTCGACGTGTCGCCATGTACGATGTCAATCACAGAGGGATCGATACCAAGCATGTCACCCACGATTTGCGGGAACACAGTCTCGTGCCCCTGCCCGTGGCTGTGCGCACCGACCATGACCGACAGATTGCCCGTCGCGTTCACACGCACAGTCGCCGCATCGTAAAGACCGACACGAGAGCCAAGGATACCCACAAGGTTGGACGGCGCGATGCCGCAAGCCTCGATGTAGGCGTTCACACCAAAGCCGCGCAGCAGGCCTTTGGCCTCGGATTCAGCGCGACGCGCTTCAAAGCCAGCCGTGTCGGCGACGCTTTCCATACGGTCCATCAGAGCATCGTAGTTGCCACTGTCATATTCAAGACCCGCCGCAGAGGCGAAGGGATACTGATCCGGCTTAATGAAGTTTTTGCGACGCAGCGCAATCGGATCCATCCCAATCTCGCGCGCGGCTTTGTCGATGACGCGCTCCAGCGAATAGGTCGCCTCTGGTCGCCCAGCGCCGCGGTACGCATCCACTGGAGCCGTGTTCGTGAACACCGCTTTGACGTTCACATAAACCAGCGGCACAGTGTAGTTGCCCGCCATCAATGTGCCGTGCAGGAAGGTTGGTGTCGCAGTGGAGAAGTTCGACAGATACGCGCCAACGTTGGCCATTGTTTCTGTGCGGAAAGCGAGGAAATTGCCCTCTTCGTCCATCGCAAGTTCGATCTTCGTCACGTGATCGCGGCCATGGGCGTCTGTCAGGAACGCCTCTGTGCGATCTGCAGTCCATTTAACCGTACGACCAAGCTTTTTGGCCGCCGCCAGAACCAGCGCCTCTTCCCCGTAGTGATAGATCTTGGAGCCGAAGCCACCGCCCACATCAGGGGCGATCACAGTGAGTTTATTCTCGGGGATGCCCATCACAAACGCGCTGAGCAAAAGACGCGTCAAATGCGGGTTTTGCGATGTTGTGTGCAGGACATAGTCACCCGTGCCCGTGTTGTAGTGGCCGATTGAGCAACGTGGCTCCATCGCGTTCGGCACGAGGCGGTTGTTCACAAGCTCAAGCGTTGTGACGTGATGCGCGTTTTTGATCGCCTCATCTGTCGCTGCGCGGTTGTCTTCGATCCAGCCCCAGTCGAAACACTGGTTCGTTTCAATTTCGTCATGCACGTAGTTGGTGCCAGACAAAGCGTCGGCCATATTGATCACGGCGTCATGCTCTTCAATGTCGATCTCAATCGCCTCAACCGCGTCTTTGCCTTGCTGAACTGTCTCTGCAATGACTGCAGCGTAGGCATCGCCAACATGGCGGACTTTACCGTGCGCCAGTACAGGGCGCTTTGGTTCTTTCATTGGCTCGCCGTCGCGGCTGACGATGGCCCAGCCTGCGGGGTTACCGCCGACTTCAACAAAGTCTTCGCCCGTGAAGATCGCCAGAACGCCCGGCATTTGTGCCGCTGCACTTGTGTCGATTGATTTGATTGTTCCATTGGCCACGTTTGAGCGCGCAAAGACCGCGACGCATTCGCCGGCTGTCTGGATATCGTCGCTGTAGTTGCCCTTGCCGGTCAAGAACCGGATATCTTCGCGACGCTTGGTTGAAGCGCCTATTCCACCATCTTTTGGCATTTTTGTATTCCTTCCGTGAGGAGGCGATTTTTTAGCAAAATCAAGTACTCCAAATTTTCTAGAAAATTTGCTTACTCAGCAGCTATCGCAGACACATCTTGACCGGACGCAGCCATGATCGCTTTGACGATGTTGTGATAACCTGTGCAGCGGCAAATATTGCCCTCAAGGTACTCACGCACTTCCGTCTCTGTCGGCTTAGGGTTCTCTTTCAGCAAAGACGCCGCAGACATCACCATACCGGGCGTGCAAAAGCCGCACTGCAAACCATGGTGATCTTGAAACGCTTGCTGGATCACGTTCAATGATCCATCGCTGAGGGCTTGGCCTTCGATTGTGCCGACCTCTGCCCCATGGGCTTCAGCTGCGAACATCGTACAAGACTTCACCGCCTCGCCGTTCACATGCACCACGCATGCGCCACACTGTGATGTGTCACAGCCGATGTGCGTACCAGTTAATCGCAGGTCTTCGCGCAAGAACGCAGAAAGTAGAGTATTGCCGTCTACAGTGCCGGAAACAGACTTACCGTTCACCGTCATAGAAATCTCTGTCATGCTATCCTCCCAGATCATCCAGATGATTTGGACCCAGTCTGCGGTGAAACGCGACGACATGCTAACACTTTTTTACACATCAGCCGAACTTTGTGGAACGACCTAACGTTCTTTGGGAGTTGCCGCTTCAAACGAAGCTGTGAAAGTCGAAATGTGGCAAAATCTTGGCAAACCCGACGCGTCTTGATTATAAAGTGTGTGAGACCACGAGATGCACGCAACCGCCAATCTTAAATCTAGCCTTTTCAAAAACTTACAAACATTACTGAAAAAATAGAAACAGTGTGTTTATGAGTGGATTGCGTCAAAAGTGTGTTAAAAACATCCAAAGATACTGACTCGTTCATTGCAGGCCGTCGCAGCGAACGAGGCAAAATATAAGAATAGGTCGCTCAAACGCCGTCCTAATTTGATGAAAAAAATCGCGATAGCGCGCCTGCCTGCCGCTAAAGTGAACTAATTAAAGCACCGGTCTGGTGCGAGTACATAAAATTGACTGGGGAGTTAACCAAGTGCCGAATTTTAACCTTCAAGGGCCTGATGCCTTTTTGTTCGAAATTGATCCAACGACAGGCGAAATCACACTTAAGAGCTGGTTCACCCCTGATTTCAGTGACGCTTGAGACGTGAACGAAGATAACACCTATGAATTAACGGTTGTCGAT
>JAHEGL010000244.1 GCA_024645145.1 Planktotalea sp. | reverse complement strand
AAAGAATGTATGCACCTCGGGAGAGGACTGCCGCATTTTTAAAACTCCACGACGGCGCGGATAGATTTGCCTTCATGCATCAAATCGAACCCGTGGTTGATATCCTCTAGCTTCAATTTATGAGTGATCATGGGGTCGATTTCGATCTTGCCGTCCATGTACCAATCCACGATTTTGGGTACATCGGTGCGCCCGGATGCGCCACCAAATGCAGTACCGCGCCAAACCCGCCCTGTCACCAATTGGAACGGTCTTGTGCTAATCTCTGCGCCAGCAGGGGCGACGCCGATAATGATGCTTTCGCCCCACCCCTTGTGCGCGCATTCCAGCGCTGTGCGCATAACGCCCACGTTGCCAGTGGCGTCAAATGTGTAATCCGCACCACCGCGTGTCAGCTCAACCAGATGCGCAACCAGATCCCCGTTCACTTTTGTGGGGTTCACGAAATCGGTCATACCAAACCGCTTGGCCATCTCGACTTTACCCTCGTTCAGGTCAACACCAACGATTTGGTCTGCCCCCGCAAGGCGCAAACCTTGGATAACATTGAGTCCAATACCGCCTAGGCCGAAGACCACGCCAGTTGACCCAATCTCAACTTTAGCAGTGTTGATCACTGCCCCTATGCCGGTTGTGACACCACAACCAATGTAACAAATTTTATCGAACGGCGCGTCCTTTCGAACTTTCGCCAGAGCAATTTCGGGCACAACGGTGTGATTGGCGAAGGTAGAACATCCCATATAATGGTGGATTGGCGTCCCATCGAGCATTTTGAATCGTGTCGATCCGTCAGGCAAAAGCCCAGCGCCTTGGGTACTTCGGATTTTCTGGCAAAGATTAGTTTTAGGATTTAAGCAATATTCGCATTCACGGCATTCGGGCGTATAGAGTGGGATCACATGGTCACCCACCTCTAGACTGGTCACACCTTCTCCAATTTCGATCACTACGCCTGCACCTTCATGACCCAAGATTGCCGGAAAAATGCCCTCCGGATCCTCGCCCGAACGGGTGAATTCATCTGTATGACATAGACCTGTAGCTTTGATCTCAACCAAAACCTCTCCAGCGCGCGGGCCGTCGAGTTCAACGTCCATAACTTCAAGTGGTTTTCCAGCCTCCAAGGCGACAGCAGCACGTGTTCGCATTTTTTCTCCTAAAAAAATTGCTTGATTTTTTCCATGATTCGCTCTCATCATCTGAGAAAGTGTCTCATATTTCAATAGGTACCTTTGAAGTGCATCTAGAACGTCTTATTCATCTGCTTGAAATTATCGCCGTCGTCGGTCGTCCGATCAGCGCAACCGAAGCGCAGATAGCAAGTGGGTTGCCAAAGCCAACCTGCTATCGCTTGATGCAAACATTGCAAGAACAAGGGCTGATCGAAGAACCAAACAATGACGGGCGCTATGTGATTGGTGAACGGCTGATCCGCATTGCTCTATTGGGAAAATCCGACGTGGATGTGCGCCGTGTTGCGGCGCCTCTTCTCAAAGTGGCCGCTACCAAATTCAATGAAACTGTGTTTCTGGCACGCTTCCGAGATAGCAAAGTGGAAATTATTCATGTCGAAACACCAGACGATCCCGCCCGTGCCTTCATCCATCCAGGGCTTGGTGAACGCCCGATGCATGCCTGTTCTTGTTCAAAGGCAATCGCAGCCTTCACAGAACAAAACTTTCAAGACAAAATTTTGCAAGGAAGTCTCCAAGCCTATACAGACCACACAAAGGCGACTCGAGAAGACCTGCTCGCAGAGTTCGATATCATCCGAAAGCAAGGTTTTGCCGATTGCGATCAAGAGATCGATATTGGCATCTCAAGCGTTGCCGCCCCAATTACAATCGGGAATATTGGTGCCACCTTTAGCGTCGGCGCAGTCGGACCCGTACGCAGGTTCGGCAAAGATTACAGACATAATATCGGCCGTCAGCTGACACAGCTTGCAACAAAGATCAGCGGTGCCATTCAACTATGCAACGTGGCCGAGGTCTAAGGAGAAACCGCGGAAATGATGTATCAAACCCCAATGAGCGGGGAATAACTTTAGGGAGGAAGATCGATGAATAAACCGATGAAGCCAGATCCAACATTTCATGCATCCGCAAAACTAGCGATGCAAGCACCACCTGAAAATTTTGCATTTACGGTAATGCTGGGCAAAGACGCTGATCAACACGACGGACTAGCCGTTATTGACCTGCGCAAAGGGTCGAAAACCTATGGCGAGATCGTTCATAAGGTGATGACTGAAACCACTGGGGACGAATTTCACCACTTTGGCTGGAACGCGTGTTCATCATCTCTGTCGCCCTTATCGGGCCATGCATTTTTAGAACGCCGCTATCTGATCGTACCAGGCATTCGCTCGTCGCGTATTTTTATCTTTGATGTCAAAGATCCACTAAAGGCTCATATTCATAAAATTATTGAACCGGAAGAACTGTTCGAAAAGACAGGGTATTCGCGTCCCCATACAATTCATTGTGGGCCTGAAGGGATTTATGTATCAACTCTTGGTGGAGGCGGAGCTGATGGCACAGACGGCCCTCCCGGTATTTTCATCATGGATTGTGAAACATTTGAAATTATCGGTCGCTACGAAATGGATCGCGGTGCACAAGACAAACATTACGATTTCTGGTGGAACCTGCCACAAGACTATATGGTCAGTTCTGAATGGGGTCTGCCGCCCCAATATGAAAATGGCGTTGTACCAGAAGATTTACTGTCAAACAAATACGGCCATTCGATCCACTTCTGGGATCTGCGCGCACGCAAAAACATCCAAACGATGGATTTCGGTGAAAACTACCAGATGGCGTTAGAGATCCGCCCTGCCCATGATCCGACCAAATCTTATGGGTTCTGCGGTGTCGTGGTTGATACAACAAACTTACAAGGCGCGATTTTTACCTGGTGGCGTGGTGATGATGGTGTGTGGCAATCCAAGAAGACGATCACGATCGATCCACGCCCGGAAGATCCAGAAAACCTTCCTGATTTGCTTAAAGGCTTCGGAGCCGTGCCACCCTTGGTCACTGATATCGACCTGAGCCTTGACGATAAATATCTTTATGTCGCCTGTTGGGGCTTGGGCGAGATGCATCAATATGATGTATCTGATCCAATGAACCCCGTGCTCAACGGTAAGGTGCAGCTTGGCGGTATCGCCACCGAACATAAGCACCCTAACGGCAAGGAGGTTATCTACGGACCGCAAATGGTCGAGATCAGCCGCGACGGAAAAAGAGTGTATTGGACAAATTCGCTTTATTCTTCATGGGACAACCAGTTCTATCCGCATCAGGAAGGCGGGCAAATGGTGATGGCGAATGTTGGAGAAGATGGCAGTTTTGCCCTTGATCCTGACTTCTACATTGACTTCCCAGAGAACACACGGGCCCACCAAATTCGTCTGGAAGGCGGCGATTGTTCCACCGATAGTTTCTGTTACCCCTCTGTATAAAATATGGAAACCATGACTGCGACGGCCCTTTGGTGGGCCGTCATTTTTTCGGGTATATACCATGGCGTAAACCCTGGTATGGGATGGCCTCTGGCTGTCTCCGCGGCTCTATTTGAACGCAAGAAAAGCGCCATGATCAAAGCCAGTGCAATGCTTGCGACTGGTCATTTTCTGGCGATGATTATCATCTTGCTGCCGTTTTCAATGATGTATTTCTTCGTCAATAACGAGCGTGAAATTCGGATGGGTGCAGGCGCGCTAGTGATTGCGATGGGGATCTATCTTTTGATCAATCGGCGACACCCGAAAATTCTAGCCCGCATCCATCCTGCCAAGCTAGGGCTCTGGTCGTTTCTGGCCGCCACTGCCCATGGTGCGGGACTAATGCTGGTGCCTATTTATCTTGGTATTTGCGGGCTTTTAGTGCTGGGCGAAAGTGTGTCAGAAACAGGTCATGCCGCTGCACAAGTGCTCATGAGTAACAATATAGTGACAGCCTTTTTAGTGGCCGCAACCCACACCTTTGCGATGACCTTTGCGGGTGCTGCGATTGCGATCTTTGTCTATAATTGGTTTGGTTTGAAATTTATTTCAAAAAGCTGGTTCAATCTTGATTTGATTTGGGCGTTCAGCCTAATTACTGTCGGTGCATTTGGCGTTTATTCTGCATTTTTAGGTCATCAATGATGCCCAATGACCGCTTTGGCAATGTCTATTGAATCGCCGTAAATTCACCGCTGCGAAAGCC
>JAHEGL010000241.1 GCA_024645145.1 Planktotalea sp. | reverse complement strand
GCGTTAAAGAAGCCAGGAGGGAAAGCATCCACCAATAATCACCTAAGGAAAGTGCTAAAGCTGCAAAAACACGAACTGGCTCTGCTTAATGAGTGGGTACGTCCATTACCGTCCGACGCGCCAGCACGCGCTGCAATTGTCAAAAATCTATTGGTGCCCGACGCCAAATTGCGCCCGATCGATGAAGCAATTTCAACAAGCGGCGGAATAAAGCGCGAGGCGTTAAACGACACACTGATGTTACACAGCAAACCTGGAGTTTTCTGCGCTGGTGAGATGCTTGATTGGGAAGCGCCAACAGGTGGCTATCTTTTGACAGGTTGCTTTGCGACGGGCCGTGTTGCGGGGCGCGGTGCCGCCAAATATTTGGGCCTTACCCCAAAGCCCTGACACGCTGAAATGCAGGGCGCGCACGCATCTCTTTCGCGTAGCCTTGCATTTTGCTGCTCTCATAGTCGAACTTTGCGCTGATTGACCAATTCAAACAATGCGTAAGCAAAATATCCGCTATCGTGAACGTGTCACCGGCTGCGAATGGGGTCATAATGCGTTCTGCTAGGCGTGACACATTACGATTAAACTCCCACTTGAGTGACTCTTTTACTTCAGGAACTCTATGCTCCTTTGGCAAAACAAAACTGTGGCGCGCACCGGCCCAAAGAACTGCGTCAATCTCATCGATAATCGCATGCACCATTGCGTCTTGGTGCGCACGTTCAAGAGTCCCTGCAGATGCTAAAAGAGAACCGTGTTTGTCAGCAAGATAAGTCATGATCGCGGTTGAGTCGGTTAAAATCGCGTCGTCAACGCGCAAGGCTGGCACTTTACCAGAGGCCGAAACTGCAGAGATAACTGAGTCGTGTGGCTTCGCATCGATCAGTGTGTAGGGCACGTCGAGTTCCTCAAGGGTCCAAACGACACGAAAAGCACGGCTGCTAAGGGTTCCAAAGACTTCGTACATCAAAATACTCCTAACAAATCTAGCGCCGCGCCATCATAGCGAGGCGAATTAAGCATCGTTCAACCAATGCCATCGCGGGTGCGTGCTGGCTGGCACCTCTAAGTTTGAGATCGGTTTCGACCAACAACGCCAAAGCGGCCTCCAAATTAAAGATGCCCCAGCCCTGAGCTTGTCGCAGCAACCTGTCGCGGCGCGGTCCAAAAACAGGTGGTCTTAGTTTGCCAATACCCTGAGCAGCGCCACCTGGATCGCTCGCCGCAGCGTATAGCGTTTTGAAATGGCGTAGCGTGGCAATGCAAAGGGCAACAGGTTGTACACCTTGCGCCTGAAGTTTGCGCATGATCGGGCCTATTTCGCCGGAGCGTGCTTCCGCAACGATGTTTATCACATCATCAAGGCCAGCTTCTGTCGACGTCGGTGCGCAATTAGCGATGTCTTCGCTACTTAAGGGGGCAGGGTCGTTGAGCTTGTAAAGCGCTAGTTTTTCGAGGGTTTGGCGAAAATCGCCTGGGTCCAGATCTTTTGAAAGAGCTGTAAGATCGTCCATTACATCACGGTCTGGCATTGTGATCTTGGCGCGGGCGAGTTCTGCTTCGATCTCCGCCCGCGAAGGCGGATCATCATAGATACCGACGGCGAAAGCGTTGTTGTGACACTCAAAAAGTTTGCGCAGCGCAGAACGCGCGTTGAGTTGGCCCGCTGTCACGACAATTTGGGCGTCGCCTGGTCGCCAATCTTCGAGCGCGGGGGCAATCGTTTTAGCCAAACCATCGCCCGCATCTTCGACAAAAGCGACCCGAGGCCCGGGAAAGAAGCTTTGTGCTGTCATCGTATCAATCAATGCGGCTGGGTCTTTTCGTAGTTCGGCCGCTGGAATGCGTGTCAGACGCATTTCTTCTTCGCCGGTCGGCCCGATCAGTGCAGCGATCACTTGTTGTCGCTTCAATGCAATACGCATTGCGTCTGGGCCGTAGATCAACAGACCGGTTTTGCCCGCTTCAGGTTTGGCGAAATAGCCATTTGCTTCGCGCGCGGACAGCTTCATGGAAGGGTTGCAGGATCAAGTAACAACAACCGATCAATAAGCTGATCTGCAAGAGCATTCATCAATCGTTCAATCGCCGCACGTTCTGCGGCCAAGGTTGCTGCTGTATTGCCGGTTGCAGAGTACCCTGTAAAATTTGTCACGCTGCCCTTGGAAATGGTTTTGTCAGTGGCAGAATTCTTCAAAATATAGCTCAGACTGCCAACACGCTGTAAACGTGTCGTCGACCCGGTCGCTGTCTTTCCAAGCCCTGCGCTGGAGTTAGAGACTGAAAATGACAAGCTCATTGGTGCGGGATCGCTCCGTCCCAGACGTGTCTCTAGCCGGCGCGTGACGTGATATGCGTCCTTGGTTGTAGGTGCCTGAACTGAAATGCGGTTCTCAATTTTTGAGCCCGCACCGTCTGGTCCGTAGACTGGCGTGAAGTTGCAGGCGCTGACAAGAAGTGCCGCACCCGCGATCAAAAGATGTCTTTTGTTAAAGTACGACATTCACAATCCGCCCCGGAACAACAATCACTTTCTCAGGCGTTGCTCCATCCAGTGATTTCAGCACAGCTTCGTTGCTGAGGGCGATTTTTTCAACCTCATCTTTAGGCATGTCCTTTGGCACTGTGATTTCTGCACGGCGTTTGCCGTTGATCTGGATCGGCAGGGTGACAGAGCTTTCAACGAGCATCGCCTCATCCGCGAGGGGCCAAGGGGCGTCGATGATCAATCCTTCGCCGCCTTGATGCGCCCAAATATCTTCCGCCAAGTGGGGTGTCATTGGAGCCATAAGCTGAGCCAAGGTCATGATCGCTTCACGCTGCGCAGAGTGGCTGGCTTTGGATTTGCTGAGCGTCGCAGTGAAACCATAGAGTTTCGCAATCGCTGCATTAAAACCGAAGCTTTCGACACCAAGCGTGACGTCACGGATCGCTTTATGCATTTCGCGCAGCAGATCTTCATCACCCTCACCTTTGGCGTCCTTGTCCATATCATTGATACGATCGCACAAGGCCCAAACACGGCCCAAATGTTTGAACGACGCTTCTGCACCAGAAGCGGTCCATTCTACATCACGCTCAGGGGGTGAATCGCTGAGCACAAACCAACGCGCGGTATCGGCGCCGAAGGCGGAAATGATGTTGAGCGGATCAACGACGTTGTTCTTGGATTTGGACATTTTGGCAGATGGAATAACATCCACCTCTGCGCCACCATCTTTGAGAAACGCCTTGCCGTCTTTCAGATCAACCTGCTCAGGGTAATGGTAAACGGGACGCCCATTTTCGCCGTCTGATTTATAAATCGCGTGCGTCACCATGCCTTGTGTAAACAATGCATCGAACGGCTCAATCGCTTTGGCAGGCAAGTTACCAGTGATCTTCATAGCGCGGGCGAAAAAGCGTGAATAGAGCAGGTGCAAAATAGCATGCTCGATTCCGCCGATGTATTGATCCACGTTCATCCAATACTCGGCATCTGCCATATCAACAGGTGTTTCAGCATTCGGGGATGTGAAGCGCGCGAAGTACCAAGAGCTATCAACAAACGTGTCCATTGTATCCGTCTCGCGTTGCGCAAGGCTTCCGCAGTTTGGGCAAGAACAATTGCGCCACGTCGGGTGACGGTCCAGCGGATTGCCGGGCGTGTCGAAGGTCACGTCATAAGGAAGCTCAATCGGCAAATTCTCTTTCTTCTCGGGAACCACACCGCAATCAGAGCAATGCACAACAGGGATAGGGCAACCCCAGTAGCGTTGACGGGACAGACCCCAATCGCGCAGGCGGTACTTGGTGACGCCTTGGCCGATGCCGTTTTCTTCGCAGAAGGCGATGGCAGCGTTGATCGCATCATTGCCTGTTTGCCATTGCTCGCCTGCGAAACCGCCGTTGTAGAACACCTTTTCGGTCTTCGCAGGAACGTAGGCTTCTTCCAGTTTTGGCGAAGCGCCCTCAGACGGCAGGTAAGTCGACGTAATTGGCAGACCGTATTTCGTCGCGAACTCGAAATCGCGCTCATCGTGAGCGGGGCAACCAAAGATCGCGCCCGTGCCGTAGTCCATCATAATGAAGTTGGCGATGTAGACGGGCAATTCCCAAGCCGTGTCGAACGGATGACGCACACGCAGACCGGTATCAAAACCCTTTTTCTCGGCAGTTTCGATCTCTTCCGCAGTGGTGCCCCCTTTGCGACAGTCCTCATTAAATGCCAGCATTTTTGCATTGTCTTT
>JAHEGL010000077.1:16704-20126 GCA_024645145.1 Planktotalea sp. | reverse complement strand
GGTGTGGCTGACAATCGTCAGACCAAAGTCTTTGCCCCGAAACACAGTTTCAAGCCACTGCGCCCATTCGACATTGATGATCTCTGCTTTGATACCAACCTGAGCCAGTTGCGCTGCGATGATTTCACCACCACGTCGCGCATAATAGGGGGGCGGCAAGTGCAGCGTCGTTTCAAACCCGTCGGACATACCTGCTTCCGCCAGCAATGCCTTCGCTTTTGCAGGGTCATGCATGGAACCGGATGTCAGATCCACGTAATCCGGATTGTGTGGGGCGAAATGTGTGCCGATCGGCGTGCCATATCCAAACATTGCGCCATCGATAATGGCCTGACGATCAATCGCATGGGCGACGGCCTGGCGCACTTTCACGTTATCAAAAGGCGGCATTTTGTTATTAGTGGATAGGATCGTTTCACCCTCGGAGCTCCCAACCAGCACTTGGAAACGTGGATCTGCTTCAAACTGAGGAAGGTTCTCTGGCGCGGGGAAACCTGCGAAAACGTCCACGTCTTGCGCCATTACTGCAGCAAAGGCCGCTGTCGGGTCAGAAATGAATTTGAAAGTTGCACTCTCAAGCGCGGGGGCATTGCCCCAGTAGCTGTTATTGCGTGCCAGTTCGATCTTGTCGCCTTGCACCCAGTTTACAAACTTGAACGCACCAGTGCCGATCGGCATTTGCTTGATATTCTCGATGCTTTCAGGCGCGACAATCACCGCATCCCCCCAAGCAAGGTTAAACAACATAGAACCGTTCGCTTCGGCCAGTGTCAGCGTCACTGTCATTGGATCGACGACGCTCACATCAGTGATGCCCGCGTAGAGCGCCTTTTGTGCGTTTGTGCTATCCTCTGCGCGCGCGCGATCGAGCGAGAATTTCACATCCGCTGCGTCCATTGCTGTGCCGTCATGAAAGGTCACTCCTTCGCGCAGCTTGAATGTGTAGCTGAGGCCATCCTCCGAGATTTCCCAGCTTTGCGCCAGACCCGCCACGACAGATCCGTCCGCCATAAAGCGGGTCAAACCCTCAAAGACGTTGGAATAGAGTACGCTATCAATCGCGCCAGCAGCCGCTGAAGTCGGGTCCAAATGCGGTGGCTCAAGCTGCAAAGCAACGGTGATATCTGTTTTTGCAAAAGCGGCACCTGCCAGCAAGGCTGCAGCGCTCGCGCCCAGCAAAAGCGTTTTAAAGTTGGCCATGTGTATCTCTCCGATTGTTATTTGGGTTGATTGTAGCGCTACGCAAAGGGTCTTGCATAGGGGGAATTCTGGCCTTGCACGCAAGGGTTATGCTCGGGTATGCGCTCAATTTTGGGAACTGAGGGCTAAAAATGGGTCAACAGGAGAAGGTTTTGGCCGTCGACTTCGGAACATCGAATTCGGCCGTTGGCGTGTGTCGTGATGGCCAAGCCCATATTCTCGAAATGGAAGCGGATCAGAAAACTCTGCCGACTGCGTTGTTTTTTGATTTTGAAGATAAAGTTATCAATTTTGGCTCTGCCGCAGAGCAGGCTTTTTTTGAAGGGGCATGGGGGCGCTATATGCGTGCGCTCAAGTCCCTGCTGGGAACGCCATTGATCCGTGAAAGCAGCGTTTTTCTGGGTAAGCGGATGAGCTATATCGACATTGTTGCAAAGTTTCTGGCAGAGCTGAAAGACCGCGCAGAAGTCGCATCAGATGAGCGGTTCGAGAGCGTGCTGTCAGGTCGTCCTGTGCGATTTCACGGCGACCCTAAACGCGATGCGCAGGCGCAAACGGATCTCACAGAGTGTTACGAAAAGGCAGGCTTCGAGGACATCCGGTTCATGAATGAACCTGAGGCCGCCGCGCGCGCGTTGGCGCATGTATTAAACGCTGGTGAGTTGGGACTGGTGATCGATATCGGTGGCGGCACGTCGGATTTCACCCTGTTTCAGATTACGTCCAAAACCGAGATAGATATCATTTTAAGCGAGGGCCTGCGTCTGGGCGGCACTGACTTTGACCGTCTTTTGAGCTTTGAACACATCATGCCGCTTCTTGGCAAAGGCAGCCAAATTTGCCATGCTTTTGGTAACGACACGCATCTTGCGCCCAATGGGGTTTTTGCAGATCTGGCCACTTGGCAAAAAATCCCATTTCTTTATGCGCCGGATTCGCGCCGTGCTGCGAAAGACCTTCTGAAGTATGCCGTCGAGCCGGATAAACTTGCGCGACTAGATCGCGTGCTTACGGACGAGCGGGGTCACGACCTTGCTTTCGCGGTCGAAGCTGCAAAAATTGATCTGAACAAGAAGCCTTTGGCAAGCGTGGACATCAAACTTGACCCCTTGGAAAAAGGCCTAACTGCGCCGCTTTATGCACTGGCCCTTGAACACACGCTGCATCGCCCAGCCGAGCAGATCGCACAGACCGCCTTACAGTGTATTGAGCAAGCTGGGCGCGTGCCGACGGATGTGACGCATCTCATTTTTGTGGGTGGATCAAGCCTTATGAAAGTTGTGCAGACATCAGTTTCAAGTGAATTCCCAACGGCCCAAGCACATCATGGTGCGGCGCTCACTGGAATTATTGAAGGCCTCGCGCTTGCCTCACAAGACCTCTAATCGCATCCCTTCTCCATAAGTATCCCGGGGGAGGCTTGGCATGCCAAGTCGGGGGCTGGCCCCCTCAAACCTCTCCAATCAAGAGTTGCGCTAAGGAATGGGCCATGACCTTCGCACTATCGAGCATGTCTTCCACACCAACATATTCGTCAGGCTTATGTGCGAGTTCCAAAATGCCGGGCCCATAAGCAATGCAGTTTTTCAGCTTTCCGATGCGATCAATGTGCTTTTGGTCATAGGTCCCGGGCGACGCAACATAGCGTACTTTCTTGCCCATCACAGCCTCGATAGAGCGGGCAACTGTCTGCACAACAGGCGCTTCTTTGTCAGTCATGGAGGGTGCAACATGGTTCAATTCGCGCATTTCATATTCAAAATTTGGCCGCGTGACGCGCAGTCCTTCGAGCAGGTCCTTCACTTCACCACTGACACTTTTGTAATTCTCTTCCGCCAAATAACGACGGTCAATCACGATGCGGCAACTGTCTGGCACGCAGTGCGAAGGTAGGGCGGTACTGTCTTCGGCCTGCTCATTTTGCCCGCCGTGAATGGAATTGATGTTCATCGTAGATTGCCGCGCGCCTTCGGGGATAACGGGCATGTCCGTATGGCGCGACGCCATTGCGGGATAGAGCGTGTCTTCAAACTTATCGAGCACAGCGCCCATATGGCGCACAGCACAATCGCCTAGGAAAGGCATGCATCCATGGGCAATCTCGCCGAAAGTTTCGATTTCTGCCCACCAACCGCCGCGATGACCAAGGCAGATTTGATCCACGCCAAGCGGCTCAGGGATGATCACATGCTGCACGCGTTTGGGGTCGTAAAATCCCTGTT
>JAHEGL010000077.1:14131-16694 GCA_024645145.1 Planktotalea sp. | reverse complement strand
ACCCACCTGACTCTTCATCGGCTGTGCCACTGATCTCAATCGCGCCTGCGAAGTCTGGGCATTCCTCCACGAACGCTTCCGCGGCGATGATTGACGCGGCAAGCCCGCCTTTCATGTCGCAGGCCCCACGTCCGTAAATCTTGTCATCGCTTAATTCGCCGCCAAACGGATCAAAGATCCAGCCCGCCCCGACTTCAACCACATCTATGTGGCTGTTGAAATGCACACATTCACCGGCTCGCGTTCCTTCGCGGTGACACACAATATTCCAGCGCGGGTACTTTGTGCAATCGCCAGGCGCGCCTTCTGCGCGTACCATTTCCATGGCAAAGCCACTTTGGGCCAAACGCTCACCTAAGAAAGAGCAAATCTCACGGTAGTTTTCGCCCGGTGGGTTTAGTGTTGGAATACAGATAAGTGCTTGCGCGAGTTCAATCAGATCATCGCGTTTGTCTTCAATGCGTTTAGCCAGCCGTGTTTGCAAATCGCTCATATTGCTCTCCCGTTTGAAATTCAAAGTGACGCGGCGGCGGCGCTCTTGCAAGACCTGTGCGCACATGGCACCAAGCAAGGGTTCTCAGGGCAGGGTGAAAGTCCCTACCGGCGGTGATAGCCCGCGAGCGCTTGGGTCAGATGATTCAGGGTCAGCAGATTTGGTGAAATTCCAGAGCCGACGGTGAAAGTCCGGATGAAAGAGAGCGGTTTGCATGTCCTTCGGGGCAGGTAGGCTAATGCGATGCTCTGGGGCTTTTGTGACGTCTAAAACAAAGGTTCCAAAATGACGAAACTTCTAAAAATTGCGTTTATCAAAGCGCGCTGGCATGCTGAGATCGTTGATCAAGCGCTTGTCGGCTTTGAGGCGGATATGGACAGCGTTGATGCGACTGTTCAGATCACCACCTTCGATGTGCCGGGGGCGTTTGAAATGCCGCTATTGGCGAAAAAACTAGGGGCATCTGGCGAATATGACTCCGTTGTCTGCGCTGCTTTGGTCGTGGATGGCGGAATATATCGCCATGATTTTGTGGCTGCTGCCGTGGTCAATGGACTGATGGAGGCGCAGATGAGTACGGGCGTGCCGACGTTCTCAGTCTCTCTCACACCACATCATTTTCAGCCAAGCGCAGAGCACATCTGCTTTTACACCGACCACTTCGTGAAAAAAGGCGCTGAAGCCGCGCAAGCGGTGCGCGCAACTTTAGAACACTACGCTTAACGCAAACGAAACAGCGGGGCGGGTCCAATCGGGATCGGCCCCAGCTTCATCAGGCCTGCTTCCAGCGTCAAAGGCAGATCAAGCGTGTTGCGATTGCCAGACAAGCCAGAAAGAAGCGAAAGACCTTGCTCAATAGGGCGGATCAATTGCTCCGGGATTGCACCTGTCGCAGCACTCAGCGCCAAAATATCGCGCCAGTTTTGCGCTTTGATGGTGATCTGACCGTTTGCGCGCCCTTGCGTATCGACATCAAAGCCACCCGCTAGTCGTAGTTCAAGTTGGCCCCATTTTGCTTCGATCAGCTTTACATCAATGCGCGTAGGTTGTGGGCGTGCAGATTGCAGCGCGTTCAAATCCCAAGGCGCATCAAAGGCGGCTGTTACATCACCGCGCGCATACTCCAACGCTTCGGGTAAGATACCAGCTTCCAGACGTAAACCTTTTGGTTCTGGCAGTACGACATTTTTTAGATCGACACCAAATTGGTAGGTGTTCTGCGCCGCAGGCACCAATTGCACAGCCATCAAAGCATTGGCTGCTCCTAGTGTTTCGCCTGTATCCATCATCACGCTCACTGCGTCCGCAGTAAAATTCGCCTTTTCGAGTGCCAGCGATGTGCTTTTCTTCACAATTAAAGACGCGCGCATATCGTCACTGGTGATCGCTGCTTTGCCAAAGGGGCTACTGAAGGTCTGCTCATTGGGCCAGACTGCGATCAAGTGTTCTGGTTTATAACTTAGCGCAAAAATTTGCAGGAATGGCGCGGAATACGCGACAGCTGTATCAGGATCCGCCAAGGAAATGCCGCTTAATGTTGTGTCGAAGCGGCTTGGAAAGCCACGTGTTTCGATGCTGTCTACATCCGCAACCCAACCCTCTGCACGTCGCTCTTCGAACCAGCGCTCAAAGCCTGCGGTTGCGCTGGATGAGCCGACAAACCAGTAGCCCGCATAGAGCGCTGCGGCGGCGATAATTACAAATAACAGTCGTTTCATGTCTTTTCCTCAGGGCTTGGCTCGTATCTAAGGCAGGCATCTAAAAAGGACCAGTGCGATGACGATGTGGGTGTTTGGTTACGGTTCACTTTTGTGGAACCCCGGTTTTGAGGTCGACGAGACACAAATTGGCGTGATGCACGGATTTGCGCGTAGTTTTTGTATGCGCTCTATCCATCACCGCGGCACGCCAGAGCATCCTGGATTGGTCCTGGCTTTAGATGAACAAAAGGGCGCAAGTTGTGAAGGCGTGGCCTTGCGTGTGAAAGCCGGAACAGAGGCAGAAACGCTTGCATATCTGCGCGAGCGAGAGCTGATTTCTTCAGCATATTTAGAGAAGAACCTCGCGGTG